>NZ_JAPTFO010000057.1:0-28672 GCF_030985515.1 Stenotrophomonas sp. Sm10 | reverse complement strand
ATGTAGAGCCGAGCCCATGCTCGGCTCATCGCGCGTAACGCGAGGGTGGAGCGAAAAGCAGCCGAGCGTGGGCTCGGCTCTACATGGTCAAAGGTGTGCGGACCAACGTTCCGCACCCACCAAGCAGGGTCCGCACCCACCAAGCAGGGTCCGCACCCACCAAGCAGGGTCCGCACCCACCGGCTGCCCGGTCAATCGCCGTCGGTTTCGTCCGGGTGCGCCTTCCAGTAGCCGGTGGAACGAATCCAGTCGCGCGGCACGCCCAGGTGGCCTTCGATGAACTTGCGCATCATCCGCGCGCGGCGCGATTCGGTGGCGATCCAGTAGAAGACATCGCCGTCCGGGGCCTCGAAGTCGGTCAGCATGTCTTCCAGCAGCGTACTGCTGGCCGCCGGAAAGCCGTTGCGCTCCAGCCAGTGGATGCGCACGTTCTCGTACTGCGGCAGGTCCTGGCGCTCGTCCTCGTCGCGCACTTCAATGAAGGCCTGCACTTCGGCACCGTTGGGCAGCACGTCCAGCCAACGGGCGATGGCCGGCAGTGCGGTCTCGTCGCCGATCAGCACGTAGGCGTCGTAGCTGTCGGCCACCACGAACGAGCCGCGCGGACCGCCGATCACCAGCGTGTCGCCGGGCTGTGCGCGCTCGGCCCACGGCCCGGCCACGCCCTGGTCGTGCAGCACGAAGTCGATGGCCAGCTCGCCGGTTTCGTGATCCCACCAGCGCGGGGTGTAGTCACGCGACGGCGAAGGCTCCTTGCCGTCCGGGTAGCTGCGGCCTTCGGCGGTCAGCACCGGCAGCACCATCTCGCCCGCAGCGTTGGGGAAGAACAGCTTGATGTGGTCGTCGGCGCCGGGCGAATCGAAACCGGCCAGCTCTGCGCCACCCAGCACGATGCGGCGCATGTGCGGGGTGACCTCTTCAGTGCGCAGCACGGTCAGTTCACGGAAGCGCACATCCAGGCGCAGGCGCGTGTTGTTGTGTTCGGTCATGGGGGTTACCTGTAAAGGTGTCGCGCGGGGGCGCGCGGCATGGGGGAGACCTGGCTGGAGTCAGTCTGGCTGGGTCGTTGAAATCGGTGATTGCTCGTTACCGGCGGTACCGTTGAGCAGGGCCGAGGCCCGCGTCAGCAGCGCCGCCACTTCGTCCGCCTCGCCCTCGGCCCAGCGGCCGTGGTGATGCACCAGCGCCCGCTTGAACTCGCGCAGGGCAGTGGCCAGCGGCGGCGGCAGCGAGGCCTTGGTGATCTCGCGGGCACGGTCGAAGGCACGTCGCTGCGCCAGGCGCACCTGGGTGCGCTGCACCTTCAGCTCGAACTCGCCGGCAGCGGTGATGCGGAAGATCCGCTTGCCATCCACTTCCTCGGCCTCGATCCAGCCGGCCTGCTCGAAGCTGGCCAGTAGCGGGTACATGGTGCCGGCACTGGGCGTGTAGGCCTGCATGAACTGGTTGCTGATCAGCTGCATCAGCTCGTAACCATGGCGCGGCTGCTCGCCGATCAGGGCCAGCACCAGCAGGCGCAGGTCGCCGCGGCTGAGGACGCGCGGCTGGCCGTTGCGGCGGGGCACATCCGGATCGGTGGAACGGGCTCTGGGAGAGGGGCTTCGGCTCATTTCGATATATCGGTAAACGAGTGTGCAAACGATATATCGATATGTCGAAAGCGACAACATCCGATCCGGCCACAAGCAGGTGCAATTTGGGCCACGGACCTTCGTGCGCACAGCAAAAGGGGCGCCCCCTGCGAGGCGCCCCGGCGATGCTGTGGAAGGGAGCAGGGCCATCGGGCCCATCACTCGCGACCCACCCTGGGCCCGCGACTGGCAGCGATCCAGAGGCAGGTGCGACATGTTGTCGCCGGTTCAGAACCGCTGCCCGGCGCCCACCTACGGCGGTGCCGGAGTTGCCCTACAACCGTCATCGGCAGCGGTAACACTGCGTCCTGCACATGGGCGCAGCGGCCCGCAAGCGACAGCCCGCGCCGCCGCCAAGGCCCGCCGCAGGGCCATCAGCGGGCCCGGCAAGCCCCTTGCGGACACTGGCCGCATGCATCCATACGCCTGCGTAGCCAAGTGACGAAAGCCCTTGGTGCGCTACACTTTGCGGTCTAGAAATCTATACAACAGTCGCGCGCGTGCGTGCGGTCATGGGAGCGCTAATGAACTGGTTGAACGAGGTGCTGAACAACGACCCGAATCCTGTGGAAACCCAGGAGTGGATCGAGTCGTTGAAGGCCGTTATTGATGTCGAGGGCTCCGAGCGCGCGCATCAGCTGCTGGAAGGCATGGTGGAACTGACCCGTCGTTCGGGCGCCTACCTGCCGTTCTCTCCCACCACCGAATACGTCAACACCATCGAACCGCAGTTCGAGGCCAAGAGCCCGGGCAATGCCGAGCTGGAATGGCGCATCCGTTCGATCATCCGCTGGAACGCGATGGCCACCGTGGTGCGCGCCAACCGCAAGCCGGGTGACCTGGGCGGCCACATCGCCTCGTTCGCCTCCGGCGCCACCCTGTACGACGTGGGCTTCAACCACTTCTGGCGCGCCCCCAGCGAGAACCACCCGGGCGACCTGCTGTTCATCCAGGGCCACAGCGCCCCGGGCATCTACGCGCGTTCCTTCCTGGAAGGCCGCATCAGCGAAGAGCAGCTGGACAAGTTCCGCATGGAAGTGGACGGCGGTGGCCTGTCCTCGTACCCGCACCCGTGGCTGATGCCGGACTACTGGCAGACCCCGACCGTGTCGATGGGCTTGGGCCCGCTGGCCGCCATCTACCAGGCGCAGTTCATGCGCTACCTGGAAAACCGTGGCCTGATCGAGAAGTCCGACCGCAAGGTCTGGTGCTTCATCGGCGACGGCGAGAGCGACGAGCCGGAAACCCTGGGTGCCATCGCCCTGGCCGGCCGTGAAGGCCTGGACAACCTGATCTTCGTGGTGAACTGCAACCTGCAGCGCCTGGACGGACCGGTGCGCGGCAACGGCAAGATCATCCAGGAACTGGAAGGCGTGTTCCGTGGCGGCGGCTGGAACGTGATCAAGCTGCTGTGGGGCGGTTACTGGGATGCCCTGCTGGCCAAGGACACCAATGGCGTCCTGAAGAAGCTGATGATGGAAACCGTCGACGGCGAATACCAGAACTGCAAGGCCTTCGGCGGCGCGTATACCCGCGAGCATTTCTTCGGCAAGTACCCGGAAACCGCCGCGATGGTCGCCGGCCTGAGCGACGACGACATCTGGCGCCTGAACCGTGGTGGCCACGACCCGCACAAGGTGTACGCCGCCTACCACCAGGCCGTGAACACCAAGGGCATGCCGACCGTCATCCTGGCCAAGACCGTGAAGGGTTACGGCATGGGCAGCGCCGGTGAAGCGCTGAACCCGACCCACCAGACCAAGAAGCTGGACGACGAAGCGGTGCGCCACTTCCGCGACCGCTTCAACATTCCGGTGACCGACGCGCAGCTGGCCGACGGCCAGGTGCCGTTCTACCACCCGGGCCCGGATTCGCCGGAAGTGCAGTACCTGCAGGAACGCCGTGCCGCGCTGGGTGGTTACCTGCCGCAGCGCCGCCGCAAGGCCGACAAGACCTTCGTGGCGCCGAAGCTGGAAGCCTACGAGCGCCTGCTGAAGAGCAGTGGCGAGCGCAGCTACTCCACCACCATGGCCTTCGTGCAGAGCCTGAACATCACCCTGCGTGACAAGGAACTGGGCCCGCACATCGTGCCGATCGTGGCCGACGAAGCCCGTACCTTCGGCATGGAAGGCCTGTTCCGCCAGATCGGCATCTACGCGCCGTTCGGCCAGAAGTACAAGCCGGTCGACGCCGACCAGCTGATGTTCTACCGCGAAGACCAGAGCGGCCAGGTGCTGCAGCAGGGCATCAGCGAGCCGGGTGCGATCAGCTCGTGGATGGCCGCCGGTACCAGCTACTCGGTCAGCAACGTGCCGATGCTGCCGTTCTACATCTACTACTCGATGTTCGGCTTCCAGCGCGTGGGCGACATCGCCTGGCAGGCCGCCGACATGCGTACCCGCGGCTTCCTGCTGGGTGGCACCGCCGGCCGCACCACGCTGAACGGTGAAGGCCTGCAGCACGAGGATGGCTTCAGCCATCTGGTGGCCGGTGGCATCCCGAACGTGCGCAGCTACGACCCGACCTTCGGCTTCGAAGTGACGGTGATCCTGCAGCACGGCACCAAGCGCATGATGGAAGACCAGGTGGACGAGTATTACTACGTCACCCTGATGAACGAGAACTACACCCACCCGGAAATGCCGGAAGGCGCGGCCGAAGGCATCGTCAAGGGCATGTACCTGCTGACCGACGCCGGCAAGCCGAAGAAGGGCGAGCTGCGCGTGCAGCTGCTGGGTTCGGGCACCATCCTGCGCGAAGCCATTGCCGCGGCCGAGCTGCTGGACAAGGACTTCGGCGTGACCGCTGATATCTGGAGCTGCCCGAGCTTCAACGAACTGCGTCGCGATGGTTTCGACGTGGAACGTGCCAATCGCCTGCATCCGGAAGGTGAGCAGCGCAAGGCCTACGTGACCGAGCTGCTGGAAGGCCGCCAGGGCCCGGCGATTGCCGCCACCGACTACGTGCGTGCGTATGCGGACCAGATCCGTGCGTTCGTGCCGATGAGCTACACGGTGCTGGGTACGGATGGGTTTGGCCGTTCGGATACGCGTGCGAACCTGCGTCGGTTCTTTGAGGTTGACCGGTACTACATCGCGCATGCCGCGATTGCGGCGCTGGCGAAGGAAGGGAAGATGACCGCGAAGGATGTGGCTCGGGCGATCAAGCAGTACAAGATTGATCCGGAGAAGGCTAATCCTGTTGGGGTTTGATTTCGTCAAATAATTGACGTGAAAAGGGCGGCCATTGGTCGCCCTTTTTTTATGGTCACGGGTGAATTCGTTCTGCGTCGCAACGTCGCTCCTCACGAGACGGGGGCAGGATAAGCTGTACCCTATCGCAACGGATAGGGGGGCTTCATGGAATACGCGCTCTTAAAGTCGCTCAGAGCATTGGCGCCGGGACTAATGATCCTGGCTTACTTTGATTTGACGTGCAAATTCACATTGGGCTACGAGTTTTCTTTTTGGAAGATGGACGCATCCAAGCTTCTCCTGTGTGGGTATATAGCAGGAGGAGTTTACGGTTTGCTCGTGGGGAAATGGGCTTCCGAAGCGGCATTTGGAGGGGTCAATGAGCGGGTTAGAGATCGGCTCATTTCGGTTGTGCCAGATTTGCGTGGCAAATCATGGCCGGAGATTTCCCCTCATTTCTACGCGCTGATCGATTCTGACAAATCTCTTGAGATAAAGAGCAAGGGGGTCTTCTTTAACGGCCTTCTTGTGACGAGTGCGTACTGTGGTATATGGATATCGCTGGCTGCATCGATCCTGGGTTCGGGGCTTGCGCTCGGCGGAAAGGGTGGGCTGGTCCTGCACGTTTCTCTAGTCGCAGTGGTGCTCTGCTATCTGTTATGGAGAAAATCAATCAAACGCCATCTTGAGCTTGTAGATGGTCAGCTCAACGTTATTGCTCGACGATTCGTTCCTCAGCTTGTAAAAAGCGTTAATGTTGGTCTGGGGGAGTAATGATCAGTAGCGCCATTTCAAGGTGTGCTAGAGAAATTCGGGGTAGCCGAGGTCGATCCTGGATAATTGGATACTCTGGGGGGAAAGACTCGACCGCTGCATTGAAAGTATTTCTTGCCGCATCCATAGAGTCTGGCTGCGAGAATGACAGTATCACTGTAATCTATTGTGATACTGGAGTTGAGAATCCAGAGCTCGATCTGTTCGCAAAGAAGACCCTAGAAGGAATGCGAAGGGAGCTTCCTGCGATATTCCCGAATTTGCGGATAGAGATTCTGAAGGCTCCATTGAAAGAAGGGTTCTTTGCTAGGGTGGTTGGTCGTGGGTATGCCCCCCCGACCAATCGATTCCGGTGGTGCACGAAAGGACTTAGGGTGCTTCCAGTTCAGCGATTTATTAAATCATCACCCGGCGATGCTGCAGTAGTTCTTGGCCTGCGCTTTGGCGAAAGTCGCCAGCGTGACAGATCGCTAGCGAAGGGTGGGAATGAGGGCGCTATATGGCAGGTTCAGCGCGAAGGTGCTCAGCGAGATCTTTTCCTCCCAGTGCTGGACTTTGATCTTGAGATGGTATGGGCTGCTGCACAGTCGATTTCTCTTCCGTCATCGATTGATTCAATTGCTTTGGAAGAACTTTATAGGGGGGCAACCGAGGAGTGCCCAATGGTCAAGTCTCCGCTGGCTCCGCCTTGCGCTTCTGGAAGGTTTGGCTGTTGGACCTGCACTGTGGTTAGGAGGGACAAGTCGACCGAAAGTATGATCAAGAATGGAAAGGCCTGGTTGCAGCCATATTTAGACTTTAGAGACTGGCTGCAGGTTTTTAGGGGGAATTTAAATTATCGTTGGCCGGTCCGGAGAAATGGAGCTGCTGGCCCTGGGCCTTTTACTGTGGAAGGGCGGAAGATAATATTCAAGGAGATCCAATTACTCGAGGAGGCGGTTGGAAGGGAGCTGCTATCGCATGATGAGATTTACTTAATAAAGAGTTTGTGGGAACAGGATTTAAATTCTGAAATTGACCTGGGCCTTCGTATTTAGTGGTTATAATTTCTCTGATTTCTGTTCCTGTTGCGTAAAGTTCTTTGGAGTTAAAGAGCGCAAAGCGCTTGCGGATTGAGAGTGCCTGATACAGGTGGCTGGCCCTAAAGTTAAAATACCTAAAGGCGTGGCTCGGCTTCGGTCCGGTGGCATGTTAATGGCTCATTTGTTGAGATTGATTTCCTAGACATGAGGGCAGTGCCCGCATTCAAATCCGAGCTGGTGGCGAACGCTTTTAGCCTATCGAGACATTAGGTGAGGTTGGACTGTCCGTGCACATTAAACCACTCAGCAACACGCGCAATCGATAGGGCAGACGCCATTTCAAACCGATTAATCACCTGGTTCCCAATGTGCTCTTCGGTAGCAGCGTTCCGCCGTGTGGCTTTAGCAGTCCACATCAGCTCTGCGACTATGCGCAGTCCGGCCAGCACGCAATTCGCATCTGTCTACAGAAGGCAGCTCCCAGTCATTTGATGCCGCTCCGGCCAAGGCTGACTGTCCGCATCCGCACCACTTCCTAAGCGGTCTACCCGGTGCCCATCCACCTGGCGGCCTGGCGCTGAACGCGATAGACAAGGTGTGGTTCGAGACTCTATCAACGCCAGCCACGAGGACGTGGGCGAGAGCGCGGAGGGAGCCGGTTGTGAGGCATCTCATCCCGTCAAGCTAAAGAAGGAAGCCGGCGCATCCGTGCCTAGTACTCTATTGGGCAAAAGCGTGCCGATTGCGACATCGAAAGGTACTATCCCGTCTCGAAGGCCAATAGGCCGCATCAATTAGATGAGACAGGGGGGGGAGCAGGGATGGCGTACTGGTGGGTGAACCAGAAGAAGACATTTGATCGGGCGGTTAAGGCCGGCTACTTGTGGTCGCCGAAGACCAATGTGGAAGGGAGGCCGAATCCCTTCTATGAGCACATGACCCAGGTGCGTCCAGGTGATGTGGTCTTCGCTTTTGCCAACGCTCAAATCAAGGCCGTCGCGATCGTCAATGGCGCGCACTACGCGAGAGATCGCCCTGATGACTTCAAAAAGACGGACAACGAATGGCGCAGGGACGGCTGGGCCGTTCCGGTGGACTATCACCTGGTGGAATCGCCGTTAAAGGTGAGCGAGCACATGGCGAAGATTGGGCCGCGTCTTCCGGCGAAGTATTCGCCGCTGAAGCTAGATGGCAAAGCCAACCAGGCCTACCTGTTCCCAGTGCCGCCGGAAATGGCTACTGAGCTTTTGTCGCTGCTCAATATTGACGTTGACGACCTGAGCGCTTGGCAAGAGGAGGTGCGAGTCAAGGAGATCAAGGAAGACAAAAATATTGGGGAGACAGTGAAGGCCCAGCTGATCAACGCCAGAGTTGGACAGGGAATCTACCGTAAGAACGTGAGCGACATCGAAAAGGTCTGCCGCGTTACCGGCACGAGTGAGCCCAAGTTTCTCGTCGCTAGCCACATTAAGCCCTGGGCGAAGAGCACCAACTCTGAGCGCCTTGATGGAAGCAATGGGCTGATGTTGGCGCCCCATATCGATCGGCTATTCGACCGTGGATACATCTCTTTTGAAGATGACGGCCGGCTAATTCTGAGCAAGCAGTTGCCGGAGGCAGTGCGCTTGAGGTGGGATGTGGTGCAGAAGATTCCGAGCGTTCCGTTCTCGGTGGCGCAGGTCTCGTACCTGAATTACCATCGGGCCGTACTGCTGCGTAAGTAGGAAATAATCACCGGAGGTAGGCATCTCCGAATCGGGGATGCCTTGTGGAATCCGCAAGGGTGCTTCCAACCGACGTCAGCCGATAGCACGTGGACGACCAGCAGCTACGTGACACATGGCCAGATCCAACTGGGCTATTCCCGCACGTGCAACCGCTCAGCCACCTGCGCAGTCAACGCCACACACGCCATCTTCAACCCTTCCATCACTCGATCCCCCAGGTACTCCTCGGGCGCGCCGTTCTGCCGAGTCCGCTCAGCAGCGAGCATCAACTCCGCCACCACGCGCAAGCCGGCCAACGCGCAATCCGCATCCGCCAGCTGAAGGCAACGCCCAGGCAGTTGATGCCGCTCCGGCCAAGGCTGGCCGTCCGCAGCCGCACCAGTGCCGATGCGATGCAACGTGGCGACGAAGGCGTTGGGATCGATGGACCGTTCGCGGTCGGGTTCGGCGTTGTCCGGATCGTACTGCGCGTGCAGGGAACGGAAGTCCGATGTGTTCATGGCAATGCTCCGTACAGGACAGACAGCAGCGCCACCGATAAAAGTGGCGGACGATGCGAGGCTCGAAAACCGGTCAACAACCAATCCGGCGGGTCCGAAGACCCCCACGCACCGCCCGCCATGGACCGCGAACGGATTGCCAGCCGGCGTCACACGAACGTGACGCCGGCTGACAAGCGCAAACACATGATTGTTGACCGGGTTTTCGACGCCCGTGCCACCCTGTGTGAGGTGGCATGCCAAGGTGTACTCGCATGGCTGCGAGATGCCAAGAAACCGTAGGCCGCAGAGGCCGCAAATGCTGACGCTTACGGCATTGTTGCATGCGGCACGCGCGACATAACCCTTGCGGTGCAGTGGTTTCGGCCGTTGTTAAGCTACCGCCCGAATGCGCTTCAAAAAGTACGATTTGCAGCCGTGTAGGATCCCAAAAGCGACACCTAGCCCGCCGAGCTGACACGCGCGGCGTGCCGATTGCGACACAGCTTAACTTTGCACCCCTAAGCCCGACCGAGGCCACAGCGCATCGTCGCGCTCCAGGTCGTAGTCGCTTCCGAACGCCAGCGCCGCCTCGCGTGGCGGCAGGTCTGCGTAGCAGGCCAGCAGGTACTCATCCTTGCCGGCATCGCTATGGTCGATGGCGAACAGGTGTAGGAGCTCCTTGTCGAAGGTTTCCAGCCATGTGGGTTCGATCTTGGTCACAGTCGTCCTCCAGAGGGGGAGCTGAGTTTGGCCGCGGTAGATCTCACAGGATGGGAGAGGAGCTCGGCAATCATTTGATTTCGTTTTGGTCCGATTGCCGGCCCGTGCAAGTCAGGGTAGAAAAGGGCTGCGGCTTGTTCGGGTGAACATTCACCGATCGCCTTCACATGATCGGGAATGGGTGGAGACCTTCGCTCCGCCGTCGGAGCGACAATGACATGGAGGCAGTGCATGGATTCGGTTTCAACCCGCCATCCTCGAAAATCGGAGTTCTTTCTCCTTGAGCCAGGGGCGATAAGCGGCCCTGCCTGCGGGATCGTCTTCGAGAATCTGGATCGCCTGCTGTCTCCCCCTCGCATGATCTTGCTGCCGGAGGAGGGCGGCGTCCCCTCGCTTCGCGAGGCGCCGCGCCTGGTACTTAAGCTGAGCGAAGGACCGCCGCCTCGGGATCTGGAGTCGGGGTTCAGCGGCTATTGGCTGGTCTCTGAGCGGCTGCATGACGTGATGGTCTCCGTGGATCCTCACGCCTTCACCTTTGCGGAAGCCGACTATCGCCTGGAAGACGGCAGCCCAGGCGATCGCCGCTTCCTGTGCACCGTGGTCCAAGTCATTGACGCGTTGGACGAAGGTGCGTCCAAGCTCTTCATCGACACCACCGAGGAATTCATAAACGGGAAGTTCTACGACTTGGGCGGCGGCGCGAGTGTGACGTTCGACCGGGAGAGGCTGGGGCAGGCCCACGTCTTCAGGACTCCATTCTCCGGCTCCGTGTTCTGCGACCGCGTGTTCAGGGACGCAGTGGCTGCAGCCGGTATAGACACTGACAGCGATGCGGACGGCGTGTGGTTGACGGATGCCGCGGACATTTAGGGTGTGGCCCAAGCCGGCAGAGAATTCATGAGTGGCTGGTCCTCACATAACTGACAGCCGACGCCATTCCGAGACCTGCTTATGTCTCTACGTTGGAGCACAAACATCTGGGGGTGATGAAAAAGCATGGAACCGTCGAAGCCGACCCATTCTGTTCGTGGCGAGTACTTCCTCCTAGTGCCTGATACCACGCGTCGGAGAAAAGCAGCAGTGCGCTATGCCGGTCCAGTGCGCGGTTGGCTTTCCGGAGGGGGCTTCAGGCTGTGAGCGCTCGGGCATGACTCGAGGAGGGCATGGAAGGTTGGCACCCTCTGATAAGCTCTTGGCACGCTTATTTAGATTGATTCTGAGGTGAGGCAAACAATGACTTCGAATCTGCCAAAGAAGGGCGAGTTCTTCGAGTTGCGCCCAGATGCCCGACGGCGCGGCAAAGGGCATGGCGTCGTTTTTGAGAACGAGTCTTCCCTGAAGACCCCTCCAAATTTCCTCTTGCGTCCCGATCAGGGGGGCTTCCCGCCTCTGCGCGAGACACCGCGTCTAGTGTATTACCCAAGTGAGGGGTGGCCACCGGAGGATCTTGAAGCTGGAATGAGCGGCTATTGGCTCGTTTCCGGGCGTCTCCGCGAGGTGATGGCGGCCGTGGACCCAGGTGCTTTTGCGTTCAGGGAGACTGACTATCGACTCGCTGATGGAGCAACGGGTGGCCCCTATTTCCTTTGCGATGTCATCAGAACCATTGATGCCTTGGATGAGGCAGCATCCCAGCTGAAGATCATCGTCAGTGACGACTATGAAGAGGGGAAATACTACGATCTGACTGGCGACGTCCGCTTGGCGTTCAAGAGGGAGGTCATCGGCGATGCTCACGTATTCCGGCTCCCTTACTACGAAGGTGTCTTCTGCGATCGCACTTTCAAGGAGGCGGTCGAAGCCGCGGGACTGATCGCCAGCGGTACGTCCAACGGTCTGTGGTTCTATGACGCGGTGAACTGCTGAGACCAGGCGATGCTTGAGTCAAGGAGGATTTGTGGCTGGACATTCCACTCATTTGCAGGACCATCACGCGATTGAGCAGCAGACGCTGAGGCACAGCCCATTGCTCGCAAAGCTGCAGGAGGCCGGGCGATTCAATATTCACGCGCAAGAGAACCGGCTGTTCCTCCCCGCAAACCCTGCCTATGCAGATGCGATGGGCATTACGCCGCACAGTGGCGGACCGTTGGGTGAATACCAGAACGGAATGATTCGGCGCTTGAACGAGATTCAGAGAACGCGAGACGGTAAGGCCGCGCTGCTGAATGACTCTGACGCCCTCGATAGAGTGATGGCACGTGTAGAAGCATTGCGAGACACCGTCAAGGTCGGGTTGATCAACGGCGATCTCAACACGAATACTCCGCTGGGAAGCACGCCTGCGATCACGAACAAACGAATCCGGGATTTTTTTGACGGAGTTCCTGAGTACCACCAAACGCATATCGCTCAGATCCAAGCCTTGAAAGGTTTCACCGGGGTCGACCTTGGCTGGGTGGCTGTCACTCATTCCGAAAGTGGTATCGTGACTACGCTCAATAGAATCGAGTATGACGCCAAGCCACTGACTCGCGGTGGAAACATTGAGTTGCAGCGAGGCGGCCTGTCGCTTGCCATTTCCAATGCTCACCACGGTGGCCGAGTTGTTCTGACAGAGCCGGGTATCCAGACGGTCGAGCGCGTGCTCGGCGAGGAAGCCGGGCATCGCATTCGCAGCCCGCGCTCGCAGCAAGGCGGTGCGACATTGGACCTCCTCCTCGGCGAAGCCTCCACCAGCCAACTTATCCGCTCCGGCGGCCTGCTCGCATCCGGCGCCGACGCTGTCGTTACCGCCCGTCGCACCTCGCAGCTGCTGGAAGAGGGCAACGGCACCGCCGCCCAGTCCGAGCTCACCCATGCCTTGGCGCGCAACGGCGGTGGCTGGGTCGGTGGCATGGCCACCGCGTCGGTGATTGGCACCTCCAGCTTCGTCCCTGCGGCCATCGTCGCGGGCGATGCGCTGCTGATGAGCAAGGCGTTCGACAAGGGCGCCGATCTGCTCGACAACCGCGCCGTCTACCGGCAGACCGACAAGGCCGATGTCACATGGCAGTTCGATGGCCGCAACTGGCAGCGCCAGGCGGTTATGGACAGCACAGGCGACGGCCTGGGCAATCCGGCTGAGCGCAGTGTGGGTGCCAGTTACGAGAAGGCCCGCGAGCTGGGTGCGTACGCCCACGTAAAAGCGGTAGAGCTGGCGCTGGGCAAGGCGCCGCCGCCGCAGGATCCTTTCAGCATCCCGGCGAAGGATGGCGAGAGCCGTCTGGACAACCCCAACTGGCACCGCGATGCGCAGACCGAACAGTGGACGCGGCAGGTCAAGATCAGCGTGTCCGGTGCCAACGACCGGGGGGTGTATGAGACGCAGACCGCCAGCCCCGAACGCGCCAACGAGTTGAATCGTGAGGCGGTGCAACGCATCGAGAACAACATCGCCAACGGCAAGGCCGCGATTGCCGCCAGCTACCTGGAGACTTACGTCGCTACCCGCGCCAGCGACTTCGTGCCGCTGGTGCCGGAAGCGGTGGAGCAGGCGCGTGCCAGGCCCGACGCCATCCAGGGCTCGGACAACCAGCTTTACCAGCGCGATGAAGCAGGGCAATGGCACCACGCTGGCCAGATCGCGCAGGGCAACATGGCGCTGGAGCTGGAGCTGACCCGCACCATCCAGCAGCCGTCGCTCGATCAGTTCAACCAGACCATTGCCGCATTGGACGCGCGACCGTTGCCATCTGCGGCGGAAGTGAACCAGAACGAGCTGCGCCACAGCTACTACGCTGCGGGCATCGCGCTGACCCCGGCGTGGGAGCAGGCCATTGCCCTGGCCACGGCACGCACGCGCGAGCAGCACGGCATTGAGGGTCCCACGCTGCAGGAACTGGGGCCTGTAGCCGAAGGCAACGCGGGCGCGTCCCGGCCCATCACCCATTACCAGGTAGGCCAGGATGGCGTGGCGCGTGCCGTCGCAACTACCAGCACGCAGGAGCTGCAGGCCGCATGGAATGAGATGCGCGCGCGTGCCAATGAGCAGGCACCGTTGCCCGACTCGCCCGAGCTACGCATTGCAGCGCTGTCGGCGGGTGAGCAGGAGGTGTACCGGCAGGCACTGCAGGAGGCAAATCGGCTCGGTGCTGCGCAGGTAGATGTAGGACAGGTTGCACGAGCAGCCGCGCAGCTGGCACATGGCGACAAGCCATCCGAGCAGGATGGGAACGTGGAAGTGCGGCCTGAAGAGCCGGCGACTGCGCAACCCATCGCGCCTGCGACGGTTGCGGCAGCGCCGCCAGCGGCAGCGGTCACGTCACCGCCTACGCCCGCGCCGCGGGATAAGCCCGAGCCACAGCGGTACGCCGAGCAGCGCGATCCGCCGCGGCGTGAGACGGAGCCGCAACCTCAGCCCCATCCAAACAGCGAGGCGCCTACCGAAAACCGTATCGCCTCACAGACGCCGGAGCCCGCTGGGCCGATGCAGGCACAACCGGCCGCACCTGAGCGCGCGACGCCGCATGTCGCCGCGCCTCTGGATGCGGCAACGCAGATGATGCCCACGCAGCGCACAGAGCAGGCATCGGAGTCGGAGCAGATGGCACCGGTGCCTGCGGTCGCTCCCACTCCAAAGCAGGACATGGCAGTGCAGGAGAGTGAACCGGTGCCCTTCAAGGAGCCGCTGCCTGCTGAGCCTGCGCGCGATCCATGGCCTTTGGAGCAGGAAGCGGCACAACACGTGCCAGAGCCCGAAACGGCTCCATTGGATGACCACCAGCCCGTCACTGCGGCTGTCACTGTTCCTGCCGCGCCCAGGATAGCGCCAAGCCCTGAACCGACCGCGCCCGCACCGGATGAGGCATCGAGCCCGAACAGGGCGCTGCAGGACCCCACGCAGCCCGGCCACCCCGATCACGCGCTGTATCAGCAGATCCGCGAGGGCGTGGAAGCGCTGGACGCCAAGCACGGCCGCAGCTTCGATGAAGTCAGCGAACGCATGACGGCCAGCCTTCTGGTGCTGGCCAAGGACAACGACCTGGAACGGGTGGACCATGTGCTGGTGAGCAACGCCACGCACGAACACCCGGCTGGGCACACGCTGTTCGTGGTGCAGGGCGAGCCAAGCAATCCGGCGCATCAGCGCGCTGCGATGCCGACGGAGCTGGCGGCGCAGACATCAGTTGAAGAGTCACTGCAACAGTTCGACTCTGTCAGCCGTGAAGCGCATCAGCGTGCGCTTGCCAATCAGATGGATCAGCAGCTGGAAGATCAGCGGGTGCAGCACGACATCCAGATTCGTGCGGCCAGCGGGGGATGATCAACGTGTGAGCTGCACTGGGCGAACTGCGAAAAGGACCGAAGATGAAGCCACAAGGAAAGCGCCGGATCTGCATGCTCGCTGGACTGCTCGTTCTTCTGGCTACGGGGTGCCGACCCGAGGCGGCTCGCGACGCAGGCTCGATAGCAGAGGCCCATCGTCCGGATCTGGTGCCGCTTGTGCGCGCCATGCCCACCTCGTCAATGGATGAACCATTGGCGGTGGAATTCGATGTGGATGTTCCCAGCAAAAATTCCTCTCCAACGCTCATGATCGGCATTCGCGTTGACCGCACGGATAACACCGCGGCGTTTTGGGCACTGGCCGATGTTCGGGCGTCCGAGTTACAGGCGAAGGTTTCCATGCAGCGCCTGGAATCGAGTGGATGGAAGGACGTGCCCTTGCACCGGCTGGAATGGGTCATTGGGGAACCTGCCAGAACAATTCCCATCCCCGCCGATGGTCGAGTGACAAATGCGTGGCTGGACGATGTTGACGTGCTGGCGCTGCAGAATGCTGGGCTGGAACGACCCGATGATAACTATGCACAGCTGGCCTTCGCATGGGCACGCAATCCATCGCCGGGCCGATACCGGGTTGAAGTGCAACTGCACTCCCCTCTGCCACAGCTTGAGCCGTACCAGCCGGAACTGCTGGTTGCTTACCTGCGCAGGCCCAAGTAGCGAAGCAGTCAGCTTCTTGGATTGCTGGCTGGTTCACACATTCAGCATGCCAGTCGTGGCCTCAACTTTGTCCTCCACCTGCCCCCCATCCCACCTATGCCATCATCCGCCCAGGACCGCAGCACCCATCAAGGCTGAACAGGCATGGAGCAGGCAACACGCTACACGGTAACCCTTTATCTGGCCGCCCCCGGCACCCCGCTGAAGAGTGGGGGCATCTCGCCGCGCGGCCACATGTACCTGCAGGTCGCTGCGGGCGACGAGGCCCACAGCTATGGCTTCGCACCACCGCGCCACGCGCCGGGCGAAGCCCGCTCCGGCGTGCAGTGCGCGCAGGTGCGCCACGATGATGCCGACGAACATCTGGACCCGTACTACAGCCGCACCCTGGAAATCTCCGAGGAGCACTACGGCTGCCTGCGTGATTTCGCCGAGGAACCGGCCGAGTTCGAATTCGACGTGGATCGCCCGGCCACCATCAACCGCTGCAGCGATTTCGTCTGGGCGGCGCTGCATTACGCGGGCCTGCATCCGCTGCCAGCGCCGCTGGACGGCGGCAGCAACCTGGGCGAGTTCGCGGTGCTGTTCAACCTGCCGGAAATCCAGTGCATTGCTGCGCCGTTCCCGGGCAGCGATCTGAATGCCGAAACCCATCATGCGATGCCCGAGCGCGAGGCCGAGCATCATCGCCAGGGCGACCGTGCCAGCGATGAGCCGCCACCGACCCCGATTGAAGTGGCCGGCACGCTGTTGGACCCCTCGCATCCGGACCATCGCCTGTTCTCGCAGCTGATCCAGAAAGTGGCCGAACTGGATGCCGCGCACGGTCGTCCGTTCGATGCGGCCAGCCAGCGCATCAGCGCCAGCCTGCTGGTGCTGGCCAAGCAGAACAACCTCTCGCGCGTGGACCACGTGCTGCTCAGCCAGCCAACGAAGAGCAGCCATGCGGCAGAGAGCATCTTCATCGTGCAGGGCGATCGTAATGACCCGGGGCACCGCCGCGCCAGCATCGCCACCGAGGTGGCGGCCAAGACCGATGTGGCCGATTCGCTGCGGTTGAAGGAGCAATGATGCGGCCACTGCGGCGGGGGCTGGTGGTACTGGCGGTGCTGGGCGCGCTGGCGGCGTGCCGTGCGTCACCAGCGCCTGAGGCTGCGCCGCCCCTGCTGACGCGCGCACAGGCTGATGCCCGCACGGTTGTGCCGTTCACGCGGGCCGTGCAGTTGCAGAAGGCCGGTCGGATTGCCGAGGTCACGTTTGATTTGCCGGCGCCCCAGAAGCCGGCCATTCCGATCCTGAACATCGGGTTGCGGCTGCAGGATACCGATGCGCGACGGCTGCTGGATGCTTCGGAGAAGATCACGCTGGGACGGCTGCCAACGCGGCTGCGCCTGGAGCGTATTGATGGCGGTGCACCTGGTCCTGTGCAGCTCTGGCAGCGTACTCGCGATGGACGCGATTCTCAGAAAATCGGGGAGGATGGCGTGGTAACAGACCTGACGACGGGGAGCGTGGACATCAACAGCTTGGCCGAGGCCGGGTTGTACTCTGAAGAGGTGCTCTATCGCACGCTGCAGTTGGCGCAGGTCGGAGGCATTGCACCCGGGCGCTACGTTCTGCGGGTCGACCTTGTGGAGGATCGACCCCAGCTGAATGGCCTGAAAGCAGAACTGATCGTTGGCTACCAATCACTAGGAAAGTAGACATGCACAAGGACGATGCCGAACGCTACAGCGTAACCATCCATCTGGCGGCCCCCGGCACGCCGCGCTACGGCCGTGATGCTGAGGGGAACAGGTTTCTGCTGGAGCCCTCGTTCGCGGGCCACATGTTCCTGTCGCTGCGCCGTTCGGGTGAACCCTTGCCGGAGAGCATGGGTTTCACCCACGCAGGCACCAAGGACGAGCCGAACAGGGGCAAAGTCGATGACATGGACGTGTGGGTCTACGACAAGCCCCGCTTCGAGCGCACGATCGAGATCAGCAAGGAGCAGTACGACCGCATCCTCGAGTTCTCCGCAGACCCGAAGAAACACGGCTTCGACATGAACTACGACTTCTTCTCCAACGCCTGCACCGATTTCGCGTGGGGTGCCCTGAACCACGCAGGGCTGCGCCCGGTGGGGCTGGCCGGGGAGATCACCAACTACGAGGGCGCTACCAGGGTCCTGGACAACATCCGCGCCGTCAATGCCATTCCGCAGCAGGTGAAGGGCAGCGAGCTGGACAAGGTGCAGTGGAACCCGATGCCGAAGCAGACGTTCCGCGAGTGGATGTTCACCGAGAACGGCGAGCAGTGGCGCGGCAACAGCGTGCTCGCGGCAAGCGGCACGCCCGCAGACCCGGCGCACGACGATCATGCCCGCCTCAACCAGATCCACCAGCAGGTGGCCGACCTCGGCGCTTTCGGTGCGCGCAACGGCAATGTCAGTGCCAGCCTGCTCGCGCTGTCGAAGGAGCAGCAATTCTCGCGCGTGGACGAAGTGGTGCTGGGCGAGCAGCGCGGTGATACCGCACCGAAGCTGTTCATCGTGCAGGGTGACCGCAGTGACCCGGCACACCAGCGCGCCAGCATGCCGGCGGATTTGGCTGCGCAGGCACCGGTGGAGGCCTCGTTCGATCGCGTCGCGCAGTTGCAGCAGAACGAGCCGCAGCGAGACGCGCAGCGCCTGCAGGAGGAGCAGCAGCTTCAGCAGAGCCACGGTCCACGGATGGCATAGCCGCGGGCGCAGCATCGAGGTCGAGCGTCGGCCATGCCCGCGCCGGCGCACGTCACGCCCCCCACCTGCTACCATTCCCCCGCAACCCCAGCCAGCCCACCCCGCGCAGACAGATGCGGGGCGGGCCGTCGCAGTACGGCCCAGCGAGCCAGGACACCCTCCCGTGCCCATTCAAGGACGCTCGCATGTTCCGTAATCCTCTCTTCCGCTCGGCCGCCCTGGCCGTTGCCGTTTCGCTCAGCCTCGGCGCGCCCTCGGCCTTCGCCGACAACGCTCCCGCCGCCAGTGCCACCGCCGCTGTGCAGCGCCAGGCCGTGGCCAAGGGCCTGTACGAGCTGGCCTACAGCCCGAAGCAGAACGCCGTGTTCGTGGCCTCCTCCGGCGGCTTCGGCGATGACGCCGGCCCGGCCCAGGTGCTGCGCCTGAACCCGGCCACGCTGGCCGTGGAAACCCGCATCCCGCTGGAGCGCAAGGCGTTCGGCGTGGTGCTGGACGACGCCCACGACCGCCTGTACGTGGGCAACACCGTGGACCTGTCGGTGACCGTGGTCGACACCGCGCAGAACAAGGCCGTGGGCACCATCCAGTTGATGGAAAAGAAGACCGGCAAGGACGGCAAGGCCGCCTACACCCACGACCTGCGCGAGCTGGTGGTCGACAGCGCGACCAACCGCCTGTACGTGACCGGCCACAGCAGCCAGCCGGACGTGAGCAGCGTGCTGTTCGTGATCGATACCACCACGCTGAAGGTGATCAACACCATCGACGGCCTGGGCAATGCCAAGGCGCCGGGCCTGGCGCTGGATGCGGCCAACAAGCGCGTCTACACCAGCAACCTGCTGGCCGACCTGGTGGTGGTGGGCACCGATTCGAACAAGGTAGTGGCGCAGCACAGGATCGCCGCCGAGCAGCCGATGAACATCGCGCTGGATCCGGCCGGCAAGCGCCTGTTCGTGACCGACCAGGGCTCGGAATTCCTGCGTGGTTACCAGGCCAAGAGCAGCGGCCTGGTCAGCAAGCACCCGGGCCAGCGCGTGCTGGTGCTCGACCGCAGCACCGGCAAGGAACTGGCCAGCATTCCGACCGACGCCGGCCCGCTGGGCATCCTGCTGGATGCACCGCGCAAGCGCCTGTACGTGACCAACCGCGAAGCCGGTACGGTGACCGCCTACAACAGTGACAGCTACCAGAAGGTGGCCACCTACACCGTGCCGACCCACCCGAACAGCCTGGCGCTGGATGCGAAGAACAACGTGCTGTTCGTCAGCATCAAGAACGGCGAGAAGGATGACAAGGGCGCTGACGAGAGCGTGGCGCGCATCCAGCTGTGATGCGCTGACGCCGGGTCCCGCCCGGCGACGCGCCGCGTGAAGAAGGCAGGGTGCAGGCCCTGCCTTTTTCTTTGCCTGGTTGCAGTGCCCAGCGCCAACCCGCTAGGGTTGAAGCCCATGGCAGGGAGCCAAAGGATCTGAATCGTGCTGGATATCCACCGCTGGCTGCGCGTCGGCCTGATCTTCACGCTGGCGGGCGTACTTGGCGCCTGCAACAGCCGCGTACCGGATGCGCTGGAGCTGCTGGATCTGGTCAAGCCGATCAACGTGGCCGAGTCCGGCCAGGCGGTGCGGTTCGAGTTCGAGACGAATGCCCGCAACTTCCACCCGGGTCGCACCTATGCGCTGGAGCTTGAGTTGCAGCACCAGGGGACGCGAAAGCCCGACGAGCCTGACGTGGGCACAATGAGGATCCCGTTCGAGGTGACCCTGCAGCAATGGCGTGCTGATGCCTGGAAGGATGTTCCCACCTACGACAGCTTTCAAGCCGGGGTGCTCAATGCCGGTGAGCAGCTTCCGGAATGGCATGCATCCAGCGAATGGCGGTATACGTCGCCGCACATGGGCAGTGATGGCCAGTACACGATGAGCCTGGTTGCTCTGCCAGTGGAAATTGACTCCCGCTACCGCGTGGACGTGCGCACGGTGCAGAGGACAGAGGCACTGCAGGGCTACTCGGCCCGTTTTCGGATCCATGCCGCCCGACCCGCTGGAAAGTAATCAATCGCCTGGTTGCGACGCCGTTGGTCACCCGCTAGGGTTGAGGCCTATGGCAGGGAGCCAAAGGATCTGAATCATGCTGGGTATCCACCGCTGGCTGCGCGCCGGCCTGATCTTCACGCTGGCGGGCGCACTCGGCGCCTGTAGCAGCCGCGTACCGGATGCGCCGGAGCCGCTGGATCTGGTCAAGCCGATCGACGTGGCCGGGTCCGGCCAAGCGGTGCGGTTCGAGTTCGAGACGAATGCCCGCAACTTCTATCCGGGTCGTCCCTATGTTCTGGATCTTGAAGTGCAGCGACATGGACCCGGGCCTGACAGTGAGCCTGACATGGACAATGTTCATGTTCCCTTTCAGCTGTCCCTGCAGCGCTGGGTCGCAGGTGCCTGGCAGGACGTTGCAACGTCTGATGTCTATCAGGCACGGGCGCGCAATCTGGGTGAGCCGCTCCCCGAATGGCATGAGTCGGCAGACTGGCGTTACGCGCAGCAGGTATCGATGGACGCCAGCCGATACAGGTTGAGCATCGTCACGCTGCCGATGGAAATGGGTGCCCGCTACCGCCTGGATGTGCGCACGGTGCAGCCCACCGCTGCGCTCCAGCATTACCCGGCGCAGCTGCGGGTTCATGCCGACCCACTCTCTGGAAAATAGACGTCATCCCACTGCTGGAAGGAACTGAAGGATTTTTCTTATGGATAAGCCGCGCTACACCGTAGAAATAGTCATTGCCGCACCTGGTACGCCGTTGGTGGACGAGAGAGGTGTACAGAAAGTTGTGGACGGGGTTCCGCAGACATCCGGGCCCGGACACATGTTCTACGTGCTCCATGGGCCGGACAAGACCACGCGGAGTTTCGGCTTCGCGCCTACGGAGCATGGAAGCATGAACGGGCCGGGCGAGGTCATGAAGACCGATGCGGTCGAGTACAGGAACCCGCATTACAGCCGCACGCTCGAGATCAGCGAGCAACAGTACAGAAAGCTTGAGGCCTTCGGTGCGCACCCGGATAAGTACGGCTTCGATCTTCAATACAAGGACGTGCGCAACAACTGCGTGGACTTCACCTGGGAAGCCTTGAACCACGCAGGCATCCAGCGGAAAAGCAGCATCGACGTGAACGCGTTGGGAGGTCCCGCTGGCCAGCTTCTTCCGGATGTTCGCATTCCTCTTGACATCAAGGGGGCGGGCAAGGACGCATTCCGACCGCTGCGCAACATCCACGGTGTGGATAGCATTGATCCGCCGTTTCCGGACAGCGAGCTCAACCAGAGGAAAACCAATCCCCTGCCGGAGCGCAGTCTCAAGCAACACATGCTGAGTGATGCCGAGGGCATGGGCGAACGAAGCGGTGATCTTCTGGCCCGGCACAGCAACGACCCGCTGCTCTCGCAGATCCACCAGGGCGTAGCCCGGCTCGATGCAGAGCGGGGCCGTGCCTTCGATGCCACCAGCGAGAACATCAGTGCCAGCCTGTACGCGCTGGCCAAAGCCAATGGCCTGACCCAGGTTGACCATGTGCTGTTGAGCGATCGCACTGCGCAGCCCGACGCTGCGCAGAACATCTTCATCGTGCAGGGCGAGCGCAACGATCCGGCACAGCTGCGCGCCAGCATGCCAACAGCGGTGGCTGCGCAGACACCGGCAGAAACTTCGTTCGAGCGTGCCGAGCAGCTGTCGCAGTCTGCACAGGTGCGTACGCAGGATGAGCTGCAGCAGCGCCAGGTGCAGGAGCAGTCCGGTGCGCGCATGGCCTAGCGCAGCAAGCGCCACGGCGAGCCGCCGTACTCGCGCTGGGCCGCCAGTAACGCTGGAGGCGGCTCAGCCCAGACGGTGTGCCGGGTTCTGCTGCTGCTCCTGCTCACGGGCCTGCTGTTCGGGCACTAGCCCCACGGCCGGCTGCTGCGGGGCCAACCCCAGCTTCTGCATCGACTGCTCCACCGGCGTCTGCGCCGCCACCGCGGTCGGCATCATCGCGCGCAGGTGCGCCGGATTGGCCGGGTCGCCCTGCACCACGAAGACGTTGTGCCCGGCCGGGTGCTGGGCCGTGGCGTTGCTGACCAGCACATGGTCGACCTGCTGCAGGCCCTGCTCGCGGGCCAGCACGGTCAGGCTGGCGGTCAGGCGTTCGCTGGTCTGGTCGAACGCACGGCCATGCTGGGCATCCAGAGCGGCCACGCCTTGGCGGACCTGCTGGTTGAGGCCGTAGTCGGGGTGGTTGGGGGTGAGTTCTGCCATGGTGATCGAACGGTAGCGGCTGGGTCGGGGTGAACCCCTTCAGTATAAATCCGGCCGGTGAAGGGCGCCGGAAAGGTCAGTCCGCCGGCCGATGGTCGTAGCTGATCACCCGTTCGGCCAACCAGCGCCCGTCCACGCGGCGCCAGACCTGGATGAAGCGGGCCTGGCCGGTCCAGCGTTCCACGCCATCCTTGCCGCGTTCATGGAAGCGGTGGTTGCCGATTTCGAGCGCCCGCTCATCGTGCAGCGGGAAGACCTGCAGCGAAGATTCCACCAGCTCGCGGCGCAGCTGCCAGCCACCCTTGCGCGCGCTGCTGCACAGGGTGGCCACGCTGCGACGGAAGTCCTCGCGGCTGCTGGCCGACTTGCCGTCCTTGTCATGGAAGAACTCCATGTCGTCGGTCGTCATCGCGGCGGCCCTGTCGGCATTGCAGGCCTCGAAGGCGGCGGCGAACAGCTGGGTGTCGGCCTGGTGGATCTGCTCGCGCAGGGAGTCGGCGGGCGCTGGCGCGGCAACGAGGCCGGCGGCCAGCAAGGGCAGGGTGGGCAGCAGCATGGTGAGGCTCCAGGGAGGGTTCACGCAGGCTCGCATGGCGTTTGGGCCACTGCAGCCGGCGTCCGACGAAACGGCCCTTCCACGGAGTGAACGCCCGCATTGGCGGCCCGGCGCCAGCGTCGGGGCGCTGGCTGTGCAGGCGATGTCATGAGCGGCCGGGATTCCCTCACGGCCGCCACAGGGCACGGCCACTAGCCTGAACGCCTCCCTTTCCACAGGAGCGCCCATGCCTGCTTCCCGCATCCGCCTGCACGTTGAAGACACAGGGGGCCACGGCCGCCCGGTCATCCTGATCCACGGCTGGCCGCTGTCCGCCGATGCCTGGAGGACGCAGGTGACGATTCTGCGCGACGCTCAACACCGGGTGATCAGCTACGACCGGCGCGGCTTCGGCCGCTCCGACAAGCCGGCCGAAGGTTATGACTACGACACGCTGGCGGCGGACCTGGCGGGGTTGATCGAGGAACGTGACCTGCGCGACGTCACCCTGGTCGGCTTCTCGATGGGCGGCGGTGAGGTGGCGCGCTATGTGGCCAACCATGGGCAGGAGCGCCTGCACAGCGTGGTGTTTGCTGCCGCCGTGCCGCCGTACCTGCTGCGCAGTGATGACAACCCGGACGGCCCGCTGACCCAGGACAAGGCTGATGAAATGCACAGTGGTCTGGAGAAGGATCGCGAAGCGTTCTTCGACGGCTTCACCCGCGATTTCTTCAGCGCCAACGGCAAGCTGATGGTCACCGAGGAAGCGCGCCAGGCGGCGATCGCGCTGTGTCATCAGTCCGACCAGACGGCAGCGCTGGGCTGCATGAAAGCGTTTGCCACCACGGACTTCCGCGATGATCTGAAGAAGATCACAGTGCCCACCCTGATCCTGCACGGTGACAGCGATGCCATCGTTCCGTTTGAAGGCTCTGGCCAGCGCACGCACCGGGCCATTGCGGGCAGCGAAGTGGTGATCCTTGAAGGCGCGCCGCACGGCTGCAATACCAGCCATGCCGACCACTTCAATCTTGCCCTGCTGAACTTCCTGAAGCGGTAAGCTGCGGCCATGCGCGAACCGAAGATGCCACCGTGGAAGAAGCCCAACCCCAAGGGCCAGACCTCGCAGCCGCTGTCTCCTGCACAGAAGGAGGCGGCGCGGCAGCGGGCGGAAGAGAATGGGCGGCGCTATCCGAATCTGGTGGACAACATGTGGGCCGCCAAGCTGCCGCGCGGACTGTGATCTGTAGAATTGAGCCATGCTCGACTCCGCTCTGCATCCATCCACGCATGGCGTGGATCTACGGCAAAAGCAGCCGAGCGTGGGCTCGGCTCTACAGCTTGGCCAGCGGCTTCCAGCCGGGTTCCAGCCAGGGCGCGATCTTGTTCTGTCGAACCGTGACGGCCTCAGCCGGCAGCCCCGCCAAGCGCGCAAGCTCTGCACGCAGCAGCTCGGAATCCACCGGCACGGCCGTAGCCACCTGCAGCCGATCACCCTGATGTCTCACCTGTACCGGTAGCGTGGCACGCGCGTCCTGCTGGCCGCCGGTGCGCCCGATCGGGTAGCGCATTGTTACCGGCCGTGACAGCTGCGCCAGTGCGGGCTGCCACGCCTGCAGCACGAGGGGCTGCCCGGCAGCGGGAACATGTACTTCAGCAATCGTGGCTGGGTAGCCGGCGAGGCTCTCGACCATGACCTGGAAGCGCGCGCCATCTGGTACGGCCAGCACGGCGGCGATCAATACGCACAGCGAAACGAATACCGCCGCCAGGATCCAGCTGCGCGGCGCGGTGGCCGGTCGAGTCGCGTTGCGCAGCCCCGGTTTGCGCCGCAGCTTGCGCGCGTAGATACGCCGGTCCTTCCTGCGCGGGCTGCTGCTGTGCTCAGGCAGGTTCAAGGGAACGCGCGGAAGGCGCGCCACGCGGGCCTGCATCAGGCGCGAGAGCAGCATCCACGCGATCACGAACGCCAGCAGCGGGAGCAGGGTTCGCACCCACAGATACAGCGTGACCATCCACAACACCTCTACAGACGACCATCCATGCTCGTCTACATCCTACCGGGACCACGCGGTGGTTGTCGTATACGCCAGCCGACAGGCACAGGATGCTTGGTTAGGATGGTCCTTTGTTGTCATGGATGAACCGATGGTCTCTGCCGCTGCCCGCTTCTGTCGCATCTGTGGTCCCGGCCCGATCCTGCTGGCCCTGCAGGTGGTGGCGTTGCTGGCGGTAGGCCTTGCAGCCGGCTTCTTCCACTACCGTGTGGGACTGCTGCTGGAGCCGGTGGATGACGCATGCGGTGGGCCCGACGCGGCCGCACGCATACAGGTGGCCGAACAGCTGCTGGCGCGATCCACTGCGCTTGCACCGTGGCAACCGTTGCAGTGGATTCCGATGGCGGGCGTGGTGCTGGCGCTGCTGGGCGCGATGTCGATCAGCGTCTATCGGCTGGGGCGGTTGTCCGGACGGCTGCGGCGGGCCAACCGGGTCTTGATGATGCTGCATGGCGCGGTACTGGTGCTGGCGGTGCGGGCATTGCATCTGTACGACATGGCATGGACCAGTGTGGCCAAGCTGGCGCCGACAACCTGCCTGATGGAACTGGGGGAACAGGGCAGTTTGCCGCTGGCACAGGCGCAGGAGGTGGTGTTCGAGATCCTCACCCACGAGCATGCCCCGCTGCTGCGCAATCCCGATGATCTGGCCCTGGTGCTGGTCGCAGTGATGCTGATGGCGATGGCTGCAGGATTCATGTTGTGGCGGGCGATCGTGCGCGAGCGGGAGGTGCAGTCGCCCAGCCCATAGCAGCTGCATGCCCGACCAGGCGTTCTCAATCACGCTAAAGTCCGTACTTCGCCCCTGCAAGGAAGTGCTGATGCGTTGGTTGCTTCGCGCTGTACCGCTACTGCTCTGTTCGTTGGCGGTACACGCCGCTGAAGTAGATCGCCGGATTGCGGTGACCATCGACGACCTGCCCTGGGCGCGGGTGGATGAGATCGTTCCGCCTGACCTGCAGGCGCGGCATGAAGCGCTGATGGACCAGCTGCGCGAGGCAGGCGTGCCGGTGGTCGGCTTCGTCAACGAGAACAAGCTTGAGATCGACGGGCAGATGCAGCCGGCGCGGGTGCAGATGCTGCGTGACTGGCTGGACGCCGGCTACATGCTGGGCAACCACACCTACTCGCACATGGACCTGAACGCCAAGGGCGTGCCTGCGTTCCAGCGGGATTTCCTGCGTGGCGAGACGGTGCTGCGGCCGTTGCTGGCCGAGCGCGGGTTGAAGCCGCAGTGGATGCGTCACCCCTATCTGCGTGCGGGGCGCACGCCGGAAGACCGCGCGGAAATGGACGTGTTCTTCAAGCAGCTTGGCTACCGCGTGGCGCCGGTGACGGTGGACAACGGCGAGTGGGTGTGGGCGTTCGCCTATGCCAACGTGATGAACGAGCAGGCGGATTCGCCCGCGCGCGCGGCGACGCTGGCGCAGCTGCGCAAGGGCTACGTGCCGTACATGCTGAACAAGCTGGACTATTACGAGAAGCAGTCGCAGGCGCTACTTGGGTACGCGCTGCCGCAGGTGTGGCTGATGCACGCCAATGAGCTCAGCGCGGCGACCTTTGCCGAACTGGTCGCGGCCACGAAGCGTCGCGGCTATCGCTTCATTTCATTGGACGAGGCGATGCGTGACCCGGCCTACGCGCGGGGTGCCGAGGGCTACAACGGCCGCTATGGCCCGAGCTGGCTGCACCGCTGGGCGATGGCGCAGAACAAGCCGAAGGACTTCTACGCCGGCGAACCCGAGGTGCCGGCGTGGGTGATGAAGCTGGCCAAGGTCGACTCGGAGTGACGCTCAGCGCTTGACGGCCAGCACGCCGTCCAGCGCCAGTTCGGCCTTGAAACCCGCCTTTTCCAGGCGCTTGGCCACTTCACGCGGCACGTCGCGGCCGCTGGACAGCTTGTTCGGCGCGCCGGTGTAATGGAACAGGCGGCCGCCCTTGCGGATGACGCGGGCGAGGTGGTCATAGAACACCTGGGAGTACAGCTCGCCGGCGATGCCGAAGCGCGGTGGGTCGTGCAGGATCGCATCGACACTGTTGCTGGCCACCTGTTCGATCTGCTGCGAGACGTCACCGTGGCTGAACTGCAGGCGGCCACCGGCGGCAGCCGAGTCTGGATCCGGCGACCATGGGTTGAGCGTGCGCAGCCACATCACATCGGCGTTCTTCTCGAACGAACGGATCTGGCCGACACCGGCTTCCAGCGCACAGGCGGCGAAGTAGCCCAGGCCACCGCAGGTATCGAGGATGACCTTGCCGGCCGGGGCGACCAGCTCCACCTTGCGGCGCGCATCCTCGAACGGCGACAGCTTCGAGGTCGGCAGCATCTTGATGCCGTCGATCTCGAAGGTCGGTGCGCCCCATTCGGTCGGCACCAGCTTGATCAGCGAGCCGCTGTAGCGCGAGATCGGCGCGAAGTCCTCGCCATCCCAGTAGTACAGCGTGCGGTCCTTCAGCTTGCCCGGCCACGGGTAGGGCTGGCCCCGGAAGTGGAAGCCGTCGGCATCCAGCACCACGCTGTCCTGGCTGCGGCCGAGGTCGAGCGAGCCCTGCCATTCGGCAGCGCCCTTGTCATGGGCACGGCGCAGGGTGTCAGCGCTGTCGCGGGTCAGCAGGGGGCCGAAGTAATGGGGCACGGCGGGTACCGGGGCGTTTCGGGGGAGGGCATGGTACCGCAGCTGTTGTAGCGCCGAGCCCACGCCCGGCTCCACATGCCTGCATCCACGCGTGGCGTGGATCTGCTGCAAAAGGAGCCGAGCGTGGGCCCGGCGCTACAGTTCAATCGCACTTCACCGCATACACCGGCCCAGCCCCGATCAGCATCAGCGCCATGTAGTCACTATCACTGGCCTTGCCCTTCAACGTCGCGCCCTTGTTGAAGTGGAAGATGCCGAAGCCACCGGCCATGCGGATCAGCGCACTGTCGATCTGGTCGGCGTCGTCGCGGAAGTAGCGGCTGATCTCGCTGGAAGTGGCCTTGTGCAGGGCATTGGGTTCGCGCTGCCACTGCTCGCCGCGGCTGAAGGAGACGAAGTACTGGCCGCCTTCCTTGTCGATGCGGAAGTCGGCCGGCTTGCGCGCGCCGGTGGCGAAGCAGCCCTGCAATGGGTCGGCGGAGAAGGGACGCCGCGCATCGTCGCCGCAGGCAGTGAGCAGCAGGAGGGCACCGGGCAGCAGCAGGCGGAGCGCTCGCATGGGATGTCCCTACAGTGCAGGTGCGGCTAGTGTAGGCAGCACGCGGGCGTGGCCCGTACAGAAATTCGGCAAGGACACAGGGGTTTTCGGATGGCGCAGGGCAAGGCACCGTGGTGCGGCATGGCCAGTTGGGTGGGCATTGCAGTGGGTTGGGGGGCAGGCACCGTAGCGGCACAGGCGGCGGTCGCTGCGGGTGGCAATGGCATGGCCGCAGGGCTGGGCGTGGGCGTGCTGGGTGCGGCGCTGGTGGGCGGCGGCCTGGCCGTAGCCTCGCGCGTGCGCGGTGAGCGCTGGCCATGGATCGGCATCAGCGGTGCGGTGCTGAGCGCGCTGCCGCTGCTGATGTACCTGCTGCGGATGATGCTGAAGCTCTAGCGGTAGTGGGGGGGGGGGGGGGGGG
>NZ_JAPTFO010000056.1:0-28742 GCF_030985515.1 Stenotrophomonas sp. Sm10 | reverse complement strand
GGCAAGCACACTATGTGTGCTTGCCGCTCCTCCATATGGAGAACAGGATCCACACACCACAGAAGCCGGCGCCGATGAAGCCGCACACGCCCAGCGCCAGCAGCCACCGGCTGGAAACCCCGCCGACGCTGTGCATCACGATCGACGAGCCGATGATCAGGGCAGCCGTGATCACGCCTACCACCAGCCGGTTTGCCGCACGGTTCACCTGTTCGCCGAAGTCCTGCAGCGCGGTGGTTTCGACCTTCAGCTGCAGTCGTCCGCGGCGCGCCGCCTGCACCAGCTTGCGCAGGTCGCGCGGCAGCTCACCGGCGAAGTCGACCAGCCCCAGCAGGCTGCGGCGGCCACGCTTGAGCAGCGCCCTGGGCGCATAGCGCTGCAGCACTACCCGCTCCAGGAACGGGCGCGCGGCACTGGCCATGTCGAAATCCGGGTCGAGCTGGCGGCCCATGCCTTCCAGGGTCAGGAAGGCCTTGATCATCAGCGCCAGATCGGCCGGCAACGTCAGACTGTAGCTGCGCAGCAGCTGGGTGATATCGCCCAGCATCAGGCCGATACGCAGGTCCTTCAGCGGCACGCCGCGGTACTGGTCGACGAACTGGCTGATGTCGTGCTGCAGCCGGTTCTCGTCCACTTCCACGCCACCGGCCCAGTCCAGCAACACGTCGGCCACGCCCTGCGGGTCCTGCTCGACCAGCCCGTGCAGCAGCTGCGCGACCTGGAAGCGGCGCACCTCGGACAGCGCGCCGACCATGCCGAAATCGATCACGCCGATGCGGCCGTCGCGCAGGTAGATGATGTTGCCTGGGTGTGGATCCGCGTGGAAGCTGCCGTCCTCCAACACCATCTTCAACACGATGCCGGCGCCGCGCCGGGCCAGTTCGCGGCGGTCCAGCCCGGCCGCATCGACACCGGCAAGGTTACGGCCGGGAATGCCGTCGACGAAGTCCTGCACGTTCAGGCTTTCGCAGGTCCACTGCCAGTGCACGCTGGGGATCAGGATGTCGTCACGACCGCTGAAGTTGCGCGCGATGCGTTCGGCGTTACGGCATTCGGCGGCGAAATCCAGTTCGCGTCGCAGCGACACGGTGAACTGCTGCACGACCTCGGCCGGACGATAGCGGCGCAGGTCCGGCAGCCGCGCCTCGACAATCTCGGCCAGGCGGGCCAGCAGCCGCAGATCGGCCTCGACCACATCGCGGATGCCGGGCCGCCGGATTTTCAGCACCACCTCACGGCCATCGTGGAGCCGGGCGCGATGGGCCTGCGCCAGCGAGGCGGCGGCCATCGGGGTTTCATCGAGGAAGGCGAACACCTCCGTCGGCGAGGCGCCAAGGTCGGCTTCGAGCTGCTCGCGGATATCCGCGTACGGCAGCGCCGGCACCGCGTTCTGCAGTTCGGACAGTTCAGCGATCCATTCCGGCGGCAGCAGGTCAACGCGCGTCGCCAGCACCTGCCCGAGCTTGACGAAAGTGGGACCCAGATCCTGCATAGCGCTGCGCACACGCACCGGCGCGGTCATCCGCAGCAGTTCCTGGCGGTCCTCGTTCCAGTGCAGCAGGCGCCCTGCCCGCTCCAGCGTGGTGGCCAAGCCGATGCGCCGCACCACGTCGCCGAAGCCATAGCGGATCAGGACGACGGCGATTTCCTGCAGTCGGCCCAGGTCACGGACAGTACCCAGCGTCTCCCACATCATGCGTGCTCCGGACGATTACCGGAGCAGCATGTCACAGCTGGGCGTCGATACCGCGCAATGCCGCCGCCACGGTTTGCCGGCGGATGGCTTCGCGGTCGCCATCGAACTGGAACAGCTCGGCGCGGGCATAGCCGCCACGGCGCTTCCAGCCAATCCAGACACTGCCGACCGGCTTGTCCGGGCTCCCGCCACCGGGGCCGGCAATGCCGGTCACCGCCACGGCGATGCCGGCACCGGAATTGACCAGCGCGCCGGAGACCATTTCCAGCACGGTTTCGCGGCTGACCGCACCGAACTGCTCCAGGGTCTGCGCGCGCACGCCGAGCAGGCGCTGCTTGGCTTCGTAGCTGTACACCACCATGCCGCAGTCGAAGAACGCCGACGAGCCGGCAATGTCGGTCATGCACTTGGCGATCCAGCCACCACTGCAGCTTTCGGCGGTCACCAGCTGCAGCGAGGCCTGCTGCAGGCGCTGTCCGAGCGCGGCGGACTGGGCATTGAGATCGGCGTCGGTGGGGATGGACATCGGCATGACGGTGGGGTGAAGAACACGTTGTACCGCAGATGACAGGCGGATGTCGCGCCCCTCCGGCACGGTTGCGTTGCCGGCCAGCGGCCGGCACTACCGGGCACCGGTCGCTACCTCACCACTCCGGCAGTTTTTCCGGCAGCAGCGCGCGGATCGGGGCGCCATCGGCACTGGCGGCCAGCTTTTCGGCTTCGGCGATCGGCAGGTCGACCTGCAGCAGCCAACCATCCTCATCGGCCTGCTCGCTGCGGATCACCTCCAGCTGGTGCAGGCGCGCGCGCAGGCGGCCTGCATCCGGGGGAAGACGCAGTTCGCCGGTGACATGCTGCAGGCCCAGGCGCTTGCCCAGCACCGCCTGCAACAGCTCCAGGCCCTGACCGTCACGCGCGGAAATCCACACCCGCTCGCGACGCGATTCGTCCGGGATACCGTCCTGGCCGTCGTGGCGCACGTCGGCGCCGTCAATGCGGTCGATCTTGTTGAACACCAGCAGCTGCGGCAGATCGCCGGCACCGACTGCGGTCAGCACTTCGTCCACCTGGGCGATGCGCTCCTCGCGGTGCGGGTCGGCAGCATCGACCACGTGCAGCAGGAAATCGGCCTCGCGCGCCTCGGACAGGGTCGAGCGGAACGCAGCGACCAGGTCATGCGGCAGGTCGCGGACGAAGCCAACGGTGTCGGCCAGCACCACGTTGCCGCCCGGCACCGCGATGCGGCGCACGGTCGGATCCAGCGTGGCGAACAGCTGGTCGGCGGCATAGGCCTCGGCGCCGGTCATGGCGTTGAACAGGGTCGACTTGCCGGCGTTGGTGTAGCCCACCAGTGCCACACGAGGCAGCTCGCTGCGCACACGCGCACGACGCATCTGGGTGCGCTGCACTTCCACCTTTTCCAGGCGCTTCTGCAACTGCTCGACCCGCTTCTGCAGCAGGCGGCGGTCGGTTTCCAGCTGGGTTTCACCCGGGCCGCGCAAGCCAATTGAACCACCGCGCTGGCGCTCCAGGTGGGTCCAGCCGCGCACCAGCCGCGTGGCCAGATGCCGCAGCTGCGCCAGCTCGACCTGCAGCTTGCCCTCGTGGCTGTGCGCACGCTGGGCGAAGATATCCAGGATCAGGCCGGTACGGTCGATCACCCGGCGCTCCAGGAACCGTTCCAGGTTGCGCTCCTGGCCCGGGCTCAACGCATGATTGACCAGGATCAGGTCGGCACCGCTGGCGTCGGCCGCAGCCTTGATCTCGTCCAGCTTGCCGCTGCCGATCAGGGTCGACGGATTCGGTCGGTCCAGGCGCGCAGTGATCGTCGCGGCGATGCTGGCCCCAGCCGAGCGGGCCAGATCACCGAATTCTTCCAGCACATCGTCTTCCAGCTTGCCGAAATGGGGCTGGATCAACAGGGCGTGTTCGCCCTTTTTCGAGCGGTCAAACATTCACCGCTCCGGTCTTACTCGTCTGCTTCATCACCTGCCTGACCACCTTCACCGGACTGCACGTAACCACCGCCCGGACCGACCTTCACGTTACGTGCCGGAACGACCGTGGAAATGGCGTGCTTGTAGACCATCTGACTGACCGTGTTGCGCAGCAGGACCACGAACTGGTCGAACGACTCGATCGTGCCCTGCAGCTTGATGCCGTTGACCAGGTACACCGAAACCGGCACGCGCTCGCGCCGAAGTGCGTTCAAGAAAGGATCCTGCAGCGATTGCCCCTTGGACATTGCACACTCCTGATTATTGTTCTTATTGGGTTGCCGACGGTTGCCACGGCCCCCGAGCCGCCCGCCGACCGATGATGTTACACGGCTGGCGGGGGTTCAGCGTGCGACGAAGGTCGACACCGCGCCGGCCAGGCGCTCCCCATCGACATGGGGGTCGAACCAGCGCGCATCAAGCTCGCCGCGCAGCCAGGTCAGCTGGCGCTTGGCCAGCTGCCGGGTGGCGAAGATGGCCTTGTCCCGGAAACGGGCAGCATCGCCCTCCCCGTCCAGGTATTCCCAGGCCTGGCGATAGCCAACCGCGCGCACCGCGGGCAGGTCCAGCGGCGCCGCCACGGCGGTCATTTCCGGCATTGCACGCAATGCCCGCACCTCGTCCAGGAAGCCCTGCGCCAGCATGGCGTCGAAGCGCGCCTCGATGCGCTGGTGCAGTACCGCGCGGTCACGCGGGGCGAGGATCAGCTTGAGGGTGCGCACCGGCAACGGCGCGACGCCCGGCCGGCGCTGCCATTCACTGATCGGCGTGCCGGTGAGGCGATAGACCTCCAGCGCCCGCTGGATGCGTTGCGGGTCGGTGGCATGGATACGTGCGGCGGCGGCCGGGTCGACCTTGGCCAGCTCGGCGTGCAGTGCCGCCCAGCCCCGCTCGGCCGCCTCGGTGCTGAGTGCTTCGCGCATCACCGGGTCGGCCTCCGGCATCGGCGACAGGCCCTGCAGCAGGGCCCGGAAGTACAGCCCCGTGCCACCTGCCAGGATCGGCGTTTTGCCGCGTGCCACGATGTCGGCCACGACGCGGCCGGCATCGGCGGCGAACTCGGCCGCCGAATAGGTCTGCCACGGATCGCGCAGGTCCAGCAGATGGTGCGGCGCCTGCGCCCGCTCGGCCGCATCCGGCTTGGCCGAGCCGATATCCAGATGCCGATAGACCAGCGCCGAATCGACGCTGACGATCTCGCCATCCAGCTGCTTCGCAAGGGCGATCGCGGTGGCGGTCTTGCCACTGGCGGTCGGCCCCATCACGGCGATCGCCAGTGGCCGCCGGTCGATGTCCATCAGTCTTCGTCCGGCCAGCGGATCGTCGGCGTGGCGTCGGCGCGCGGCGTTGGCACGGCCTCGACGGCCTGCCAGATCTTCAGCGCATCGACGGTGGCGGCCACGTCATGCACGCGCACGATGCGTGCGCCACGCTGCACCGCGATCAGGTGCGCAGCCAACGAGGCGGCCACGCGCTCGGACGGCGTGTCGCGACCGGTCAGTTCGCCCAGGCTGCGCTTGCGCGACAGGCCAGCCAGCATCGGCACGCCCAGCTCCAGGAACCGCTCGGAGCGTGCCAGCAGGGTCATGTTGTGGGCAGTGGTCTTGCCGAAACCGAAACCGAGATCGATCAGCAGGTTCTTCTTCGCAATGCCCGCCATCTCGGCAGCGAACAGGCGCTGGACCAGGAAGCCGTGCACCTCGGCGACCACGTCGTCGTACTGCGGATCGGCCTGCATGTGGCCCGGCTCGCCCTGCATGTGCATCAGCACCACCGGCACGCCGGTTGCAGCGGCGGCGTCCAGCGCCCCTTGCTGACGCAGGCCGTAGATGTCATTGATCATGCCGGCGCCAGCCGCCACCGCCGCGCGCATCACTTCCGGCTTGAAGGTGTCGATGCTGATCGGCACCCGGGTGCGTGCGGCCAGCTGCTCGATCACCGGAATCACCCGGCGCAGCTCTTGTTCAATCGAGACCGGCGCGGCGCCCGGGCGGGTCGATTCGCCGCCGATGTCCAGCAGGTCCGCGCCCTCCTCGACCAGCTTGAGGCCATGTGCGACCGCGGCCTCGGTGGTGTCGTGCGCGCCGCCATCGGAGAACGAGTCCGGGGTGACGTTGACGATGCCCATGACCCGGGCACGGTCGAGGCGCAGGATGCGGCCGGCGCAATCGAGCTGGGGCGAGGTATCGAACATGGGCAATCCTGCTGGGACAACGGCAGGTAGTTTAGTTCGGCAGGGCGGCGCCCTGCACCCGCAGAGGCCAGAGCGACAGCAACAGCCGGAGCAACAGCGGGTTCACTGAAGAATGGCGGGGTGGGTCCGGTTGCGGGGGCCGCTGCAAGTACGTCCATGTAAGCTCGGTTGCCGCATCCATGCGGCTTACGCCCCCGCAACCGGACCCACCCCGCCTTCGACAGATTTCCACGATCTGTCGGGCCTTGTTTTCTGTAGAGCCGAGCCATGCTCGGCTCAGATCTCCCGGATATCGAGATGTTCGATTTAGATGGAGATTCATCCACGCATGGCGTGGATCTACGTGTCGACCAAGGTCGACACCTACCAACAGCAGCAGGAATCTGTCAGAGGTGGGGCGGTGTCGGAGGGCGGGGTGTCAGCCGCATGGATGCGGCTGCCAAGCTTACAGGGACGTACTTGCAGCGTCCTCGCACTCCGACACCGCCCCGCCATCCTACGGAAAGCCCTCTGTTGCTGTTGAGGTTGCCGGCCAGCGGCCGGCACTACCACGGGTGCAGGGCGCAGCCCTGCCGCCCCTCCTCAGTGGCGGCGGCGCTTGCGGTCCACGTACAGGGTCCTGGCAATGCTCAACACAATGCCGACACCGATACCCACCACGCAGCCCAGCAGCAGGTTGTCGGCCCCAAGGCCCACACCCACGCCGACCACGGTGGCGATGACCATTTCGGCGGTGTGGGAAATCGGTTCGGGCTTCGGGGCGGACATGCGGGCTCCAGCGTCAGATCGGATCTTCGGGATGGGCCAGTGGCCCGGAAACGACGAAGCCGGGTTGCCCCGGCCTCGTCTGGTGCACCTGCAGCGGGCCGTCAGTGCGATTCGGCCGGGCCCGCGATCGGCGGCAGCGGACGGGCGTCGCCGCCCTTGTCGTTGCCACCGTCCTTGTTCGACTTGCTCCAGCCCGCCGGCGGCGGCGGATCACGACCTTCCATGATCGCGTCGATCTGCGGCGCATCGATGGTCTCGTACTGCAGCAGCAGCTGGGACATCGCGTGCAGCTTGTCGATGTTCTCGGTCAGCAGCTGGGTAGTACGGGCGTAGGCCTTGTCGAGGATATTGCGCACTTCCTCGTCGATACGGCGCGCCGTGTCGTTGGACACGCTCTTGTGCTGGGTAACCGACCGGCCCAGGAACACCTCATCGTCCTCTTCGCCATAGGCGATCGGACCGAGCTGCTCGGACAGGCCCCACTTGGTGACCATGTTGCGGGCCATCTTGGTGGCACGCTCGATGTCGTTGGAGGCACCGGTGGTGACCTTGTCCTCGCCGAAAATCAGCTCTTCGGCGACGCGGCCGCCGTACAGCGAGCACAGCTGCGACTGGATCGCGACGCGGTTCATCGAGTACTTGTCGCCTTCCGGCAGGTACATGGTCACACCCAGCGCACGGCCACGCGGAATGATCGTGACCTTGTAGACCGGATCATGCTCGGGTACCAGACGGCCGACAATGGCGTGACCGGCTTCGTGGTAGGCGGTGAGGGTCTTCTCCTCTTCGCTCATGGCCATCGAGCGGCGCTCGGCGCCCATCAGGATCTTGTCGCGGGCACGGTCGAAGTGGTCCATGCGGACTTCCTTCTCGTTGCCACGCGCAGCGAACAAGGCGGCCTCGTTGCAGAGGTTGGCCAGGTCGGCGCCGGAGAAGCCCGGGGTACCGCGCGCGATCACCATCGGCTCGACGTCGTCGGCCAGCGGCAGCTTGCGCATGTGGACCTTCAGGATGTGCTCGCGGCCCTTCACGTCCGGCAGGCCGACCACGACCTGGCGGTCGAAACGGCCCGGGCGCAGCAGCGCCGGGTCCAGCACGTCCGGACGGTTGGTCGCGGCGATCACGATCACGCCTTCGCCGCCTTCAAAACCGTCCATCTCGACCAGCAGCTGGTTCAGGGTCTGCTCGCGCTCGTCGTGGCCGCCGCCCAGGCCGGCGCCACGGTGGCGGCCGACAGCGTCGATTTCATCGATGAAGATGATGCACGGGGCATGCTTCTTGGCTTGCTCGAACATGTCGCGCACGCGGCTGGCGCCGACGCCGACGAACATTTCCACGAAGTCCGAACCGGAGATCGAGAAGAACGGCACCTTGGCTTCGCCGGCAATGGCCTTGGCCAGCAGCGTCTTGCCGGTACCCGGCGGGCCCACCATCAGCACGCCGCGCGGAATCTTGCCGCCCAGCTTGGTGAACTTGGACGGGTCGCGCAGGAAGTCGACCAGCTCGCCCACTTCTTCCTTGGCCTCGTCGCAGCCGGCGACGTCGGCGAAGGTGACCTTGATCTGGTCCTCGCCCTGCAGCTTGGCGCGCGACTTGCCGAAGGACATCGCGCCCTTGGCACCGCCACCGCCGCCCTGCATCTGGCGCATGATGAACAACCAGAAGCCGATGATCAGGATGACCGGCAGGAAATTCATCAGGATCGCGCCGAGGGAAATGCCGCTGGACGGCTCCTCCTGCACGATCTCCACGTTCTTGGTGCGCAGCACGTTGATCAGGTCGCGATCGAACGGTGCGGTGATGGTGGATGTCTGCCCGCCGCGGGTGGTGTAGGTCAGCTGGCTGGTGCCGCCGCGCATGTCGCCGCCGAAGGCGACCTTCTGCACGTTGCCGCTGTCCACCTGGTCCAGGAACTGCGAGTACGACGCGCCCTGCGCGCCGGCTCCGGAGGACTTCGGCGAGAAGCTCTGGAAGACCACCATCAGCACGACGGCGACGACCACCCATAGCAGGAGGTTCTTGGTCAAGTCGTTCATCCTCATTGGCTCCGGTGTTCCTCTCAGTGCTGGCGTTGCGTGGGGGTCGAACTTGCGTACATTGCGAGCTTACTTCATGTGGGCGCGTTTTCCCTGACCCAAGGCATACACCTCGGGAGAGCGCTTGCGCGAGGCTTCCGGCTTGCGGATGGAGACCTTGTCGTACCGGCGGCGCATGTCGCGCACGTAGTCGTCAAAGCCTTCACCCTGGAACAGCTTGATCAGGAACGCCCCACCGGTCTTGAGGTGGTTGTCGGCAAAATCCAGGGCCAGCTCCGCCAGGTGCATCATCCGCGGCTGGTCGACCGCACCCACACCACTCTTATTGGGGGCCATGTCCGACAGCACAAGGTCTACCGGCTGATCCCCGAGCATGGCTTCAAACTGCGATAGGACGGCTTCTTCCCTGAAGTCACCATGAAGGAACTCCACGCCGGCCAGCGGCGGCATGTCCAGGATATCCAGGGCCAGCACGCGGCCGGTGTCGCCGATCTGTCTCCGAACCTGCTGAGACCAGCCGCCTGGGGCCGCGCCGAGGTCGACCACCACCATGTGCGGCTTCAGCAACCGGTCACGTTCCAGCAGCTCTTCGAGCTTGTAGGCGGCGCGCGAACGCATGCCTTCGGCCTGAGCCTTCTTCACGAAGGGGTCGGAGAAGTGTTCCTTGAGCCAGCGCTGGCTGCTTTTGCTGCGGGTAGCCATTGAAAATAGGGGCTGATGGGGTCCTCATGATACCCTGATCGCCCCATTCAACCGTGTTTTCCTGCATGTCCATCGCCCTGACCGCTTCCCAGACCCGTTTCCTGCGCGGCCAAGCCCACGACCTGAAGGCCCTGCTGCAGACCGGCGGCAAGGGTGTGACCCCGGCCTTCATCGCTGAGCTGAACGAAGTGCTGGAGCGCCACGAGCTGGTCAAGGTGAAGGTCGCTGCCGAAGACCGCGACGCCCGTGACGTGATGATCGGCGAGATCGTCGAAGCCACCGAAAGCGCGCTGGTGCAGCGCATCGGCCACGTCGCCGTGCTGTACCGCCCGAGCAAGGAACAGCGACAGATCGTGCTGCCGCGCGGCTGATCGCCCTACCGTCATGCAGCTGAACCACGAACCGCCGGACTACGCCTACAGCCTGCGCGCCGCCGATGGCCGCTCGGCCAAGGTCAATGACCAGGTGCTGGGCAGCAGTTTCTTCCTGACCCCGGACCAGCTGGTCACGCAATGGCCGGCGGTGAGCGCCACTGCGCTGCAGCTGGCTGACCTGGAGCCGATCCTGGCGCTGAACCCGGCGCTGATCGTGCTCGGCACGGGTGACCGTCAGGTGTTCCCGCCGGCGGCGGTGATGGCCGCCTGCCTGTCACGCGGCATCGGCCTGGAAGTGATGAACAATCCAGCCGCCGCGCGTACGTTCAACATCCTGGCCGGCGAAGGCCGCAAGGTCGCGGCTGCTTTCATTCTGGAAGGCTGAGTTCTCGAGTCACCGGTGCCTCCGGCCCCTAGCGGCCTGAAGGCGCGCAGCGGAATGCCGAGAACTCCTGGAGCCGGCCGATCAGGTGGCCGCCCTGCCCCCAGCGGATATCCATGACCTTCCAGTCCCGGTCCTGCCGCTGCAGCAGGACCCGGTCGGTCCATCGATAGTCGCCCACTGCCATGTCGACGCGGATCCAGGTCGCGTCACCCCTCGATTCGGCCATTCCCACCGCGACCGTGTCCGGTCGGTCCGGCGCCAGCAGATAAAGGCTCTGGTCGAGCATGTGCGGCTTCTCGTCGTGCGCGGCCAGCGCGGTGCAGGCCCGCTCGTAAGCATGCTGCGCATCGACCGCCGAGCGCAGGGCATCGCCCAGCGACGGCGGGATGGCCGCTTCATCTGAAGCCGGCGCCTGGACTACGGCGTAAAGACGGGTGACCACGTCGCGCGGATCGCTGGCCGCGGTGACCAGCGGCGCGGCGATCAGCAAGGCGAGAACGGAAGCAGGACGCAGCATGGGGTACCGGGTCGACTGGGACCGCTCAAGAATGCCGGGTATCCGGTCCGCCGTGAAGGTGAGCCTGCGGCACACAGGATCGCAAACGACCGCTCCGCAGTCGCTGAGTCGAGCACGGCTCTACAGGTCAGGAACGCCAGGCATGGCCCGGCACTCCCTGTTCCAACCGCGTCAACGTGCCGGCAGGTACTGCTGCGGATCGACCGGCTTGCCGTTGTAGCGAATCTCGAAGTGGACCATGTCGCGGTTCGCACCGGTGCGGCCCATTTCGGCGATCTGCTCGCCAGCCTTCACGCTCTGCCCTTCATTGACCAGGCGCTTGCGGTTGTGACCATAGGCGGACAGCCACTGGTCGCTGTGCTTGATGATGATCAGTTCGCCGTAGCCGACCAGGCCGGCACCGGAGTACACCACCACACCGTTGGCGGTTGCCTTGACCGGCTGGCCGCTGGTGCCGGCGATGTCGACGCCCTGCTTGGTCGCGTCACCGGCCACGTAGCGGCCGACGATCGCGCCATCGGCTGGCCAGCGCCAGGCGATGTTGCTCTTCACCGGCCCGACCGGCGCCGGGGCCGGCGCGGTGCTGCCGCCACTGCTGCCAGCCGAACGCGGCGGGGTGACCACCGTGGTCGGCGCACGGCCGCTGGTGGCCCCCTGCGGATACAGGCGGATCACCTGGCCGGGGTAGATGGTCGACGGGTTGTCCAGACGATTCCAGGCAATCAGGTCGGCCGGGGTGATGTCATGGATGCGGGCCAGCGCATAGATGGTGTCGCCCTTGCGCACCACCACGGTCTGCCCGGGCTTGGGTACCGAGGTCTTCGGCGTGGTCACGCCGCCAGCGTTGCCGCCGCCCGGGCGGACCACGGTGGCGGTACCGCAGGCGGCCAGTGTGGAAACCAGCAACGCCAGCGCGCCGATGCGCACTCCCTTGCTCAGACGATCAGGATTCATGCGAACTTCGACCTCCATACAAGCCAGGCGATCAGCACCACCACCAGCACGGTGGCGATCCAGCCCAGCGGTTCAATCCAGCGACGCAGTGCGGCTTCGGCACGCGCACCACCGATACGGATGACCGCGGCCAGCACGAACACGCGCTTGCCGCGACCGATCAGCATGCTCAGCAGGTACTGCGGCATGGGTACGCCGACGATACCCGATGCCCACGTGAAGACCTTCATCGGGATGGGCATGAATCCGCCCAGCACCAGGAAGGTGAACACCGCCCAGGGCGACTCGGCCATCTTCGCCTGCACGGTGGTGATGCCCTGCTCGATCGCCGGCAGCATGCCCAGCGCTTCGAACAGCGGCTTGATTGCCTCGAAGGCGTAGTGACCCAGTGCATAGCCAACCAGCGCGCCGAGCATCGAGCCGGCCAGGCTGAGGGTGGCGAACCACCAGCCGCGCTTGGGCTGGGCCACGCACATCGGCGCCAGCATCACCTCCGGCATCACCGGGAAAATGATCGCTTCGAAGAAACTCAACACCGTCAGGTAGGTCGGCGCGCGTTCGTGCGCCGCCCACTTCATCGCCCGCTCGTACAGCGGCCCGAAAATCTTCATGCAACCCTGCTCCGTGGATTAGTCGAGCATGCCAGACAGCAGCGGCACGAAGGTGACCGGCGCCAGCACGTGTTGTTCGATGCTGCCGTCGGCCTTGCGGTCCAGCTGCACCAGCGACTGCGCCCCGGGACCACCGACCGGCGCCACCAGCCGGCCGCCCTCGGCCAGCTGCTCGATCAGCGCGTCGACCAGTGCCGGCGCCGCCGCAGTGACCACGATGGCATCGAAGGGACCGTGCTCGGCCCAGCCGACGCGACCGTCGTCATGCTTGGTGCGGATGTTCATGCCCAGCGCACGGAAGCGCTTGCGCGCCTGGCGCAGCAGGTCGCCGATGCGCTCCACGGTGTAGACCTCCAGGCCCAGCGCACCGAGGATGGCGGCCTGGTACCCGGAACCGGTGCCCACTTCCAGCACGCGCTTGGGAGCGACCTGGAGGACCGCTTCGGTCATCCGCGCTACCACCCAGGGTTGAGAGATGGTCTGGCCGTGGCCGATGGGCAGCGCGGTATCCTCGTAGGCACGCGAGGCCAGCGCTTCGTCGATGAACAGATGGCGCGGCACCACCCGGATCGCGTTCAAGGTCGGCTCGTCGACGATGCCGGCTTCGCGCAGGCGGTCGACCAGACGGTCACGCACGCGCTGCGAGGTCATGCCGATACCCACAGCTTCCGGTTGCAGGCGCAGGCGTGGGCTCATGCCGGCTGGTCCAGGGCTGCGCTGAGGCCGCCGACCCAGCTGGCCACCTTCTCCAGCGCCTGGTAGCGGGTGAGGTCGACCTGGATCGGCGTGATCGAGATGTGGCCGGTGCGCACGGCGTGGAAATCGGTACCCGGGCCGGAGTCCTGCTCGCGGCCGGCCGGGCCGATCCAGTACACCTCGTTGCCGCGTGGATCCTTCTGCGCGATGCAGCCTTCGGCACGATGGCGGTTGCCGAGGCGCGTGACCTCGAAGCCCTTGACCTCGCTCCACGGCAGGTCCGGCACGTTGACGTTGAGGATGGTGTCGGCCGGCAGCGGGTCGGCCTTGAGCCGTGCAACGATCTCGACCGCGGCGCGCGCAGCGGTTTCGTAGTGCTTCGGATCGTGGTTGCGGCTGACCAGCGACACCGCCACGGCGGGCAGGCCCAGGAAGCGACCTTCCATCGCCGCCGAAACAGTGCCGGAATAGATCACGTCATCACCGAGGTTGGCGACGTTGTTGATGCCGGACACGACAATGTCGGGCTCGAATTCAAGCAGGCCGGTCAGCGCCAGGTGCACGCAGTCGGTCGGGGTGCCGGCCACCGAGACGGTGTAATGGTCGATGCGCTTGAGCCGTATCGGCAGATCCAGCGTCAGCGAGTTGCTGGCGCCGGAGCGATCGCGGTCGGGTGCGACCACCGTAACCTCGTGCCCAGCCTCGCGCAGGACCGAGGCAAGCATCCGGATGCCTGCAGCGTCGACACCATCGTCATTGCTGACCAGGATTCGCATCTTCGATTTAACCGCTTGATTTTCCAAGAATTCGATTCCGTCACCGTGCAGTGTAAGCGGGACCGCCGCGCTCCCCTGCGGAAGCCGTCGACCCTGCAAGCGCATCGTCTATTGTGCCGCATGCGAGCCGCCGGTCCTACCCTGCCGGCGGTCACGGCCGACATCGAACCGTCATAGGCAGACCTGCGCCGGCGGTTTACCCTGTGCGCATGTCGCACCCTGAAGACGAAGATCCCGCCGCGCTGTTCCGTGCGGCCATCGGCGAAGTGACGCCGCTGCGCAAGGATGCCGAGCCGGCACCTGCCGCGCCGCGACCGAAGCCGCGTGCGCGGATGGCCGAACGTGACGAGGCCGACGCCGCCGGCGAGTTCGCCCGGCTGCTGCGCGACAGCACCCCGCTGGAAGCCGGCGATGTGGCCAGCTATCGACGCGACAACCTGCCACCACGCCTGTTCCAGCGCCTCAAGCGTGGCCAGTACTCGGTGCAGGACGAGCTGGACCTGCACGGCGCCACCGCCGCGCAGGCGGAGACGCTGCTGCGCCAGTTCCTGCTGGAAGCGCATGCACACGAGTATGGCTGCGTGCGCATCATCCACGGCAAGGGCCTGCAAGCCGATGGCGGTGCGCCGGTGCTGAAGAACCTGGTTGACCGCCTGCTGCGGCTGCGCAACGACGTGCTGGCGTTCCATTCAGCGCCGGCCGGGCAAGGCGGGACCGGCGCGGTACTGGTGCTGCTGGCGCGGCGCTGAAAAAAGGGGACGCCATGAGTCCAGGTAGAGTCGACTGTCAGTCGACTGCTCTTCCAGCGGCAAGCGAATACCCCGCGCTGCGCGCGCAAGTCGACTGACAGTGGACTCTACCGCGCGCCCTGCTCAGGCCTGCGAGGCGTCTTCGACCGGGCCCAGCTCGTGCAGTACAGCGGTGGCGTAGCAGCCCGGCGGCAGCGCGAACGAGAGTTCCAGCACGTCATCGGCCAGCCACTGATGCTGCAGCAGCGCCGGGCGCAGGCGCAACGCGCGGCGCTCCTGTTTCAACCGTGCGTCTTCCAGGCCAGCGCGCAGCGCCTTCGATTCCTCGTCGTCCAGCGCGGCCAGCTCCAGCTCACGTGCAGCGTCGGCGCTGCGCAGTTCGCCTTCGCCCCACAACGGTGCGCTGGGATGGATGTCGAACCGCGCGAGGCGCTCGGCCAGCACGTCGGTGTACGGCTCGGGGCCGAACACGCTGCGACTGCCGTCCAGCATCCACACTTCGCCCTCCAGTGGCTGATCCCAGCTGCCCTGCTCCACGCGCGCGGCCAGCACGCGGTTGAACAGCGCCGAACGGGCGGCAGACAACAGCAGCGAACGCTGGTCCTTGCGCATGCGGCGGCCCCCGAACATCGCCAATGCGGCCGGCACGTTGCCGCCGTCGCGGCCGAAGCGCTGCTCACCGAACCAGTTCGGCAGGCCCCGGCTGGCAATCTGCTGCAAACGCTCACTGATCGCTGCAGCATCGCCCCGCACCTCGCGCAGCACCAGCTTGAAGCGGTTGCCGGCCAAGGCGCCGCGCTGCAGCTTGCGGTTGTGCCAGGTGGCTTCGAGCACTTCGATCTCATCACTGGCCAGCTCGGCCAGATCCGGAGCAATGCGCTTGGGCAGGTGCACGCTGAAGCGCTGGGTGGTGACCGCATGGCGGTCCTTCATGCCGGCGTAGCTCACCGCCATTTCCGGCAGGCCGGCCCACTTGGCCAGCAGCTTGGCCACATGCACGGTGTTGGCACCGCGCTTGCGGATGTGCAGCAGCAGGTGCTCGCCCTCGCCAGTGGCCTCGAACGCCGGCAACTCGTCGACCTGGAAATCCTCCGGCGTGGTGCGGATGCGCGCCGACAGCAACGGCGCACCAAACGCAAGCGGCAGCGGGATCATGCCGCCACCAGCAGCACCACCGCCTGTGCGGCGATGCCTTCTCCACGGCCGGTAAAGCCCAGCTTCTCCGAGGTGGTGGCCTTGACGCTGACCGCATCCAGCGGCAGCTGCAGCAACGCACCGATGCGCTCACGCATGGCCAGCGCATGCGGACCGACCTTCGGACGCTCGCAGATCACGGTGATGTCGGTGTTGCCGACGCGCCAGCCACGCTCGCGCAGCAGGCTGTCGCAATGGCGGACGAAATCGCTGCTGTCAGCGCCCTTCCAGCGGTCATCACTCGGCGGGAAGTGCTGGCCGATGTCACCCAGCGCCAGCGCACCGAGCATCGCGTCGCACAGGGCATGCAGGATCACGTCGCCGTCGCTGTGCGCGAGCACGCCACAGCTGTGCGGCACGTTCACCCCACCGAGCATGATGTGATCGCCCTCACCGAAGGCATGGACGTCGTAGCCCTGGCCGATGCGGACGGGCGGGAACGGTGCGGTGCTCATGGATGCAACCCTTGCAGCAGGGCCGCGCGGGCAATCAGCCGGCGCGGCGGGAAAGTACGAATTCGAACCGGTCGAGATCGGCCGGAGTGGTTACCTTGAAGTTGTCCTCGCTGCCTTCCACCAGCAGCGGGCGCTGGCCCTGGCGCTCCATGGCCATGGCCTCGTCGGTGACTTCGACACCGGCGGCAGCGGCTTCGGACAGCGCGCGGCTGAGCTGGTGGCGGCGGAACAGCTGCGGCGTCAATGCACGCCACAGGCGCTCGCGCGGCTCGGTGCCATCGATGCCACCGTCATCGCCCGCGCGCTTGAGGGTGTCGCGCACCGGTGCGGCCAGGATCGCCCCGACCGGGTCGGCACGACCGACTTCAAGCAGGCGGCCAAGGTCGGCCAGCGACAGGTTGGGCCGGGCCGCATCATGGACCAGCACGAACTCATCGGCACGCACCGAGTCCGGCAGGGCCTGCAGCCCGGCCAGCACCGAGGCGGCACGGGTCGCGCCGCCGATGCAGGTCAGCACCGGCTTGCCGGCCCATTCACTCCAGCCAGGCCAGTCACCGTCGTCCTGTCCGATCACCACCATTGCGCCGGCCACGGCCGGGTGCGCCAGCAGCGCGTCCAGGGTATGGGCGAGCAGGATCTGCCCGCCGGCCTGCAGGTACTGTTTGGGCAGCGGTGCGCCGAAGCGGGCGCCACGGCCGGCGGCCGGAACCACCACCCAGATCGCCCCACTCATGGCACGTCCGCCGGATGATCGCCGACCTGGGCGCTGACACCTGGCGCAGGTTGCGCCGGTTGGACCGGCGCATCCTCGACCACACGGTAGAACTTCTCGCCAGGCTTGATCATGCCCAGCTCGCTGCGCGCGCGCTCCTCGATGGCGGACTGGCCTTCCTTGAGGTCCTTCACTTCGGCGGCCAGCGCGTCGTTGCGCTGCTGCAGGCCCTCGTTGTCCCGCTCCTGGTTGGCGACCTGGGCTTCGAGCATCATCACTTCACCCGAATTGCCCGGACCGAACCAGAAGCGGTACTGCAGCCAGCCCAGCAACAGGGCCAGCACCAGCAGCATCCAGCGCCAGTCGCGCATCGGCTCAGCGCTTCAGCGAAACGAACGCGTCACGACCGGCGTAACGCGCGCCGGCGCCGAGGGCTTCCTCGATGCGCAGCAGCTGGTTGTACTTGGCCACGCGATCGCTGCGGCACAGCGAGCCGGTCTTGATCTGGGTGGCGGTGGTAGCCACGGCGATGTCAGCGATGGTGGTGTCTTCGGTTTCACCCGAGCGGTGGGAGACCACGGCGGCGTAGCCGGCACGATCAGCCATGGCGATCGCTTCCAGGGTTTCGCTGAGCGTGCCGATCTGGTTGACCTTGATCAGGATCGCGTTGGCGGTGCCCGAGTCGATGCCTTCCTGGAAGATCTTCGGGTTGGTCACGAACAGGTCGTCGCCGACCAGCTGCACCTTCTTGCCCATGCGGTCGGTCAGCAGCTTCCAGCCAGCCCAATCGTTCTCGGCCAGGCCATCCTCAATCGTGATGATCGGGTACTGCGCGGCCCAGTCAGCGAGGAAGTCGACGAACTGCTCGGAAGTCAGGCGCTTGTTCTCGCCGACCAGGTTGTACTTGCCGTTCTCGAAGAATTCGCTTGACGCCACGTCCAGGCCCAGCAGCACGTCTTCACCGGCGGTGTAGCCGGCCTTGCCGATCGCTTCGAGGATGGTGTCCAGCGCTTCGACGTTGCTGCGGAAGTCCGGCGCGAAACCGCCTTCGTCGCCCACCGCCGTGCTCAGGCCGTGGCCCTTCAGCACCGACTTCAGCGAATGGAAGATTTCGGTGCCGGCGCGCAGCGCTTCGGAGAACGAGGTGAAGCCGACCGGCAGCACCATGAACTCCTGGAAGTCCACGTTGTTGTCGGCATGCGCACCGCCGTTGATGATGTTCATCATCGGCACCGGCAGCGACGGGGTAACGCCGGTCTTGGCGGCCAGGTACTGCCACAGTGCCTGCTTGTTCGATGCAGCGGCGGCGTGCGCGGCGGCCATCGAAACACCCAGCAGCGCGTTGGCGCCCAGGCGGCCCTTGTTCTCGGTGCCATCAAGATCGATCAGGCGACGGTCGAGGCCGGCCTGGTCGGTGGCTTCAAAACCCTTCAGCGCGTTGGCGATGGTGGTGTTGACGTTGTCGACGGCCTTGCGCACGCCCTTGCCCAGGTAACGGGTCTTGTCGCCATCACGCAGCTCGACCGCTTCCTTGGTGCCGGTCGAGGCGCCGGAGGGAACCGCGGCACGACCGAACGAACCGTCCTCCAGGATGACTTCGGCTTCCAGCGTGGGGTTGCCACGGCTGTCGAGGATTTCACGGGCGTGGATGCTGCGGATCGTACTCATGGTCGGGCCGGTTACCTGTATGGAGAGGGGGCGACAAAACGAATGCCGCGTGATTATCCCCGGCTGCCCGCCACTTGCCAAATGGCGTGGGCGCCGTCAGGCCAGAGTGGCCCCGATCACCATCAGGATCAACGACACCATCACCACCAGCAGGCCACCAGCAATGGCCGCCACTACGCCGCCGCGGCGGCAACGCCAGGCCATCACCATCGCCACCAGGCTGCCAACGAAGGACAGCACGAGCATGGCCAGTGCAGCCCAGATCCAGTACTGCATGGCCTGCATGCCATGGCTGCCATCCCCGGGCGAACCGAAACTGGCGGCGAAGGCGAATACAGCTGCCACCAGGCCGGCCCAGGCAAGAACAGCCAGCGCCAGCGCGATCAGGCCCCAGGGCCGATCACGGGTTGCCAGGGTCGCATTCATCAGAACAGTCCGTAGAACAGGGCGCCAAGCCACAGCGACAGCAGGATGATCGCCAACCCGGCGGCCACCTTGCCACGGTTCAGGCGCCAGGCCAGTACGGCGGCAGCGACGCATCCCACGGCGCCGACCAGCTCTGCAACCAGCAGCGCAATGAAGTACACGCGCAGATTGAGCGCGCTGCCGCCATCACCTGGTGGGCGCACTGACGCGGCGCCGATCAGCGCCAGACCGAACATGCCCACGGTGAACAGCACGGCCAGGCCCAGTGCGATCAGGCCCCAGGGCCACTGTTTCCAGTGCCGGCGGCGGCGCTGGTTTTCCAGCGCCAGCCACGGGTCACGACTCACGCGAAGCGCGAGAAGCCGTGCTTCTTGGTCACCGCGTCCAGTTCCATCAGGGTCTCGAGCAGGGCTTCCATCTGGTCCAGCGGCCATGCATTGGGGCCATCGGACAGCGCCTTGGACGGGTCCGGATGGGTCTCGGCGAACAGGCCGGAGATGCCTACCGCCACGGCGGCACGGGCCAGCACCGGCACGTGCTCACGCTGGCCACCGGAACTGGTGCCCTGCCCGCCCGGCAGCTGCACCGAATGGGTAGCGTCGAACACCACCGGGCAACCGGTCTCGCGCATCACCGCCAGCGAACGCATGTCGCTGACCAGATTGTTGTAGCCGAAGCTGGCACCACGCTCGCAGACCATGATCTGCTCGTTGCCGGTGGCCTTGGCCTTCTCCACGACCGGCTTCATGTCCCAAGGCGCCAGGAACTGGCCCTTCTTGATGTTGACCGGCTTGCCGGCCGAGCACACCTTGCGGATGAAGTCGGTCTGGCGGACCAGGAACGCCGGGGTCTGCAGCACATCCACCACCGAGGCCACCTCATCCATCGGGGTGTACTCGTGGACGTCGGTCAGCACCGGCACGCCGATCTGCTTCTTCACTTCGGCCAGCACCTTCAGACCCTCTTCCATGCCCGGGCCGCGGAATGCGGTACCCGAAGTGCGGTTGGCCTTGTCGAAGCTGGACTTGAAGATGAAGTTGACGCCGAGCTTGTCGGTGATCTCCTTCAGCTTGCCGGCGGTATCGAGCTGCAGCTGCATCGACTCGATCACGCAGGGGCCGGCGATCAGGAACAGGGGCTGGTCCAGCCCGACCTCGAATCCACACAGTTTCATGGCGTTTCCTTGTTGTCCGCAGCACCGGCCGGGCCGGTGCGCTGGGGGTTGAAGCATGCAGGATGGGGGCCCACGCCCCCATTCACAAGTCAGGCGCGCGCTTCGGAAAGCAGCTTGCCGCCGGCCTTGCGCTCGCGCGCGGCACGGATGAAACCGATGAACAGCGGGTGGCCGTCGCGCGGCGTGGACAGGAATTCCGGGTGCGCCTGGCAGGCCAGGAACCACGGGTGGGCATCGCGCGGCAGTTCGACCACTTCCACCAGGGTGTCGTCCATCGACTTGCCCGCGATCACCAGGCCCGCATCTTCCAGCTGGGTGCGGTAGCGGTTGTTGAACTCGTAGCGGTGGCGGTGGCGCTCGGCGACCACGTCCTTGCCGTACAGCTCGCGGGCCAGTGTGCCCGGCTTCAGGCGTTGTTCCTGCAGGCCCAGGCGCATGGTGCCGCCGAGGTCGCTCTTGTCGTCACGCTTCTCGACATCGCCGCTGGCGGTGCGCCATTCGGTGATCAGGCCGATCACCGGGTTCGGCGACTGGCGATCGTTCTCGGTGCTGTTGGCACCTTCCAGGCCGACCACGTTGCGCGCGTAATCGACCACCGCCGCCTGCATGCCGTAGCAGATGCCGAAGTACGGCACCTGCTGCTCGCGGGCGAACTTCGAGGTCAGCACCTTGCCTTCAAAGCCGCGGTCACCGAAGCCACCCGGTACCAGGATGCCGTCGACATCGGCCAGTGCAGCCATGTCGGTGCCTTCCAGGTCCTGTGCTTCCAGCCACTTCAGGTTGACCTTGGTGCGCTGGCGCAGGCCACCGTGCTTCAGTGCCTCGCCGACCGACTTGTAGGCATCCTGGTGATCGACGTACTTGCCGACCACGGCGATGGTCACTTCGTCCAGCGGGTGCAGGGTCGCATCGACCGCGTCTTCCCACATCGACAGGTCGACCGGACCGGCCTTGTCGGCCAGCTTCAGCTGGTTCACCACGATTTCGTCCAGGCCCTGTGCATGCAGGCCGGACGGGATGCGGTACAGCACGTCCACGTCCGGCACGCTGATCACTGCACGCTCGGAGACGTTGGTGAACTGGGCGATCTTGCGACGCTCCGAATCCGGCACCGCCTGTTCTGAACGGCACAACAGCACGTCCGGCTGGATGCCGATCGAGCGCAGTTCCTTCACCGAGTGCTGGGTCGGCTTGGTCTTCAGCTCACCGGCGGCACCGATGTACGGCACCAGGGTGAGGTGCATGAACAGCGCCTTCTCCGGGCCACGTTCGGTGCGCACCTGGCGGATCGCCTCCAGGAACGGCAGCGACTCGATGTCGCCCACGGTGCCGCCGATCTCGACCAGTGCCACGTCGTAGCCTTCGGTGGCTTCGTCGATGCAGCGACGGATCTCGTCGGTGATGTGCGGAATGACCTGCACGGTCGCGCCCAGGTAGTCGCCGCGGCGCTCCTTGCGGATCACGTTCTCGTAGATGCGCCCGGTGGTGACCGAGTTCTTGCGGCTCAGGCGGGTGCGCACGAAGCGCTCGTAGTGGCCCAGGTCGAGGTCGGTCTCCGCGCCGTCGTCGGTGACGTAGACCTCACCGTGCTGGAACGGGCTCATGGTGCCCGGGTCGACGTTGATGTACGGGTCGAGCTTCATCATCGTGACCTTCAGGCCACGGGCTTCAAGAATGGCGGCCAGCGACGCGGCGGCAATGCCTTTGCCGAGCGAGGACACCACGCCGCCGGTTACGAAAATCAAGGGAGTCATGGCTGCAAGCATCCTGTCTGGAAATGGAAAACGGCAGCACCACGCGCACCCGGAGGGCGGGCATGGTGCTCAGAGGGGGTTTTCCGGTTCGCTGAGGCAGCGAGGGAGGTGCGGATCCGTGCGGCGGCAGGCGCCGGACCGGAACCATCGTGCGAGGTCGGGGCGGCCGTGCCGGCCAAATCGACCGTCACCTGCGACCCGCCATGCTGGAAGCCACGCTTGGCCGCTCCAGCCCATTCGCAAATGGTGGACACGCACTTACTCCCGGAAAGCCATAGTTTACAGATTGATGGCCGCCAACCCAAGGGGCAGACGCCACGTTCCCAAAAAGAAACGCCCCGCTGAGCGGGGCGTTCCGGAGCGCAACCCTTGTCGCAAGGGCGCCTGGCAGGCTGCAGGATCAGCGCTTCTTGCGCGCTTCCTCTTCCTCTTCCTGCTGCGGGGCCGGCTGGCCCTGCGCCTTCATCTGGGCATTGGCCTGGGCCCGGCGCTTGGCCTTTGCATCGGCCTCGGCCTGGGCCTTGTCGGCCTGATCACCCTGTTGCGGGGCCGACTGGCCGGCGTTCTGCGCCACCACCAGCGGCACTGCAACGGCGGCAGCGGCCAGGATCGCAATGGTCAGCAACTTCTTCATGGAGTCCTCCTCGCGGTATGGCTTGGACGTTCTGATCCAACGGAGCGCCGGCGTTCAGATTCCAGCGGCTGCCATTTTACCCCCTCTGCGTCGCCGAGACTGAACCGCAGGCGTGCAAAATCCCGTGCCAGACCCCACACTTGCCCGTCGCTCCAAGCTTTCGAAGACAGATGAACGCCCGTTATAACGCCGCCGATATTGAAGTCCTGTCCGGCCTTGACCCGGTCAAGCGCCGTCCCGGCATGTATACCGACACCGCGCGCCCGAACCACCTGGCGCAGGAAGTGATCGACAACTCGGTGGACGAGGCCCTCGCCGGCCACGCCCGCTCGATCGAGATCACCCTGTACAAGGACGGCAGCGTGGAGGTCAGCGATGACGGCCGCGGCATGCCGGTGGACATCCATCCCGAAGAAAAGATCCCGGGCGTCGAGCTGATCCTCACCCGCCTGCATGCCGGCGGCAAGTTCAGCAACAACAACTACACCTTCTCCGGTGGTCTGCACGGCGTCGGCGTCAGCGTGGTCAACGCGCTGTCGACCCTGGTGGAAGTGCACATCAAGCGCGACGGTGCCGAACACCGCATCACCTTCCGCAATGGCGACCGCGCCACACCGCTGGAAGTAGTTGGCAGCGTCGGCAAGAAGAACACCGGTACCCGCGTGCGCTTCTGGCCGGACCCGAAGTACTTCGATACGCCGAAGTTCGCGGTGCGCGCGCTCAAGCACCTGCTGCGCGCCAAGGCCGTGCTGTGCCCGGGCCTGACCGTGAAGCTGACCGATGAAGCCACCGGTGAAGTCGATACCTGGTACTACGAAGACGGCCTGCGCGATTACCTGAAGCTGGAGCTGGGTGATCGCGAGATGCTGCCGGCCGAGCTGTTCGTCGGCAGCCTGAAGAAGGACACCGAGGTCGTGGACTGGGCAGTGGCCTGGCTGCCGGAAGGCGAGCTGGTGCAGGAAAGCTACGTCAACCTGATCCCCACCGCCCAGCACGGCACCCATGTCAACGGCCTGCGTACCGGCCTGACCGAGGCGCTGCGCGAGTTCTGCGACTTCCGCAACCTGCTGCCGCGTGGCGTCAAGCTGGCCCCGGAAGACGTGTGGGACCGCGTGTCGTTCGTGCTGTCGCTGAAGATGACCGACCCGCAGTTCAGCGGCCAGACCAAGGAACGCCTGTCCTCACGCCAGGCGGCTGGCTTCATCGAAGGTGCCGCCCATGATGCCTTCAGCCTGCTGCTCAACCAGAACGTGGAGCTGGGCGAGAAGATCGCGCAGATCGCCATCGAGCGCGCCAGCGCCCGCCTGAAGACCGAAAAGCTGGTCGTCCGCAAGAAGGTCACCCAGGGCCCGGCCCTGCCCGGCAAGCTGGCCGACTGCATCAGCCAGGACCTGTCGCGCACCGAGCTGTTCCTGGTGGAAGGTGATTCGGCAGGCGGCAGCGCCAAGCAGGCCCGCGACAAGGATTTCCAGGCCATCATGCCGTTGCGCGGCAAGATCCTGAACACCTGGGAGGTTTCCTCCAACAGCGTGCTGGCCTCGGAAGAAGTGCACAACCTGGCGATCGCGATCGGCTGCGACCCGGGCAAGGACGACATCAGCGGCCTGCGCTACGGCAAGGTCATCATCCTGGCCGACGCGGACTCCGACGGCCTGCACATCGCAACACTGCTGACCGCGCTGTTCCTCAGGCACTTCCCTGCGCTGGTCGATGCCGGCCACGTGTTCGTGGCCATGCCGCCACTGTTCCGCATCGACGTGGGCAAGCAGGTGTTCTATGCCTTGGACGAGGAAGAAAAGCGCTCGATGCTGGACAAGATCGAACGCGAGAAGATCAAGGGCGCCATCAACGTGACCCGCTTCAAGGGCCTGGGCGAGATGAACCCGCCTCAGCTGCGTGAATCGACCATCCACCCCGATACGCGCCGGCTGGTGCAGCTGACCGTGGACGATCGCGAGCAGACAAGTTCGCTGATGGACATGCTGCTGGCCAAGAAGCGCGCCTCCGACCGCAAGGGCTGGCTGGAGTCGAAGGGCGACCTGGCTTCGCTGGAAGTCTGACTCCCGCAGCCCTCCTGTAGAGCCGAGCCCACGCTCGGCTGCATTCCGCGCCGTGCCGGGCAGCCGAGCATCGGCTCGGCTCTACAGAGATCCCACCCCCATCGGCAAACCCGGCGGCGCCATAATGCGCGTCCATCCGTGTGGACCAACGTATTGGCCAGCCACTCCCTGCTGTTTCCCGGCCTGCCGCTGCACAGCGCGCGCCTCGTCCTGAGCCCGATCCGCCGCGACGATGCGGCCGCCCTGTTCGCAATCCAGTCCGATCCGGACGTGATGCGGTTCTGGAACCATCCTGCATGGACACGACCGTCCGAGGCACGCGCGCAGATCGACGATGACCTGGCGGCACAGGCCACCGGCACCCAGCTCAAGCTGGCCGTGCGCGAAACGCTGGACGGCCCGTTGCTGGGCATCTGCGTGGTGTTTGCGTTGGACCGCGATGCGGCACGCGCCGAGATCGGCTACCTGCTGGCACCGGATCGCCAGGGCCAGGGCTACATGCACGAGGCCCTGCAGCAGGTACTGGCCTACCTGTTCGGCACCCTCCACCTGCATCGCGTGGAAGCCGAGATCGACCCGCGCAACGCACCCTCCGCGCACGTGCTCGAACGCCTGGGCTTCCGCCGCGAGGGAGTGCTGCGCCAGCGCTGGCGGATCCAGGGGGAACTGGCCGACTCGGCCGTCTATGGCCTGCTGGCCGATGACGAAGCGGCCGCCACCCTGCCCGCTTGACCCAATCTGGCCAGTAGCGGGCTCAACGCACGGCCATGTCTTTGGACACATACGACATGGGCCGCCACCGGCCTAGCATCGGAATCCCCTTCCGCTGCCCACCCGGTGCCATGAAGTCCCTGCTGCACACTGCCGCGCTCTGCGTCGGCCTGCTCATCGCCCCAGCCAGCGTGCTGGCCGCGCCTGATGCCGACGCCAAGCCCGATCCGAAAGACGACAAGACCGAGGCGCCTGCGTTGCCCGCAGACGCCTCAGCCCGCCAGAGCATGCGCCTGGCCGGCCGCACCCTGGACTACACCGCCACCGTCGGCACCCTGCCGGTACGCGATGCCAAGGGCAAGGTGATCGCCGATGTGGTGTTCACCGCCTATACGATGCCGGGCAAGGACCGGCCGGTGACCTTCGCGCTCAATGGCGGTCCCGGCGCGTCGTCGGTGTACCTCAACATGGGCGCGATCGGACCCAAGGTGGTGACCTTCGGCTCCGAGGGTGACAGCGCGTCGGCGCCGGCCACGCTGCACGACAACCCCGGCACCTGGCTGGACTTCACCGACCTGGTGTTCATCGATCCGGTCGGCACCGGCTTCAGCCGCGCGCGGATCGGCGACGATGAAGCGAAGAAGGCACTGTACAACCCCAGCGCCGACATCGAATACCTGTCACGCTCGATCTACGACTGGCTGCTGCGCAACCAGCGCATGGCGTCGCGCAAGTACCTGACTGGCGAGAGCTACGGCGGCTATCGCGGCCCGCGCATCACCCACTACCTGCAGACCCGGCTGGGCGTGGCGATGAACGGCCTGGTACTGGTCTCGCCGTACCTGAGCCCGACCCTGGAAGACAACGCCGATGTCTCGCCGATGGCGTGGATGCAGACCCTGCCGTCGATCGCCGCCGCGCACCTGGAGCGCCAGGGCAAACTGACCGATGCAGCGATGCGCGAAGTAGTGGAATACACCCGTGGCGACTACGCCACCGCCCTGATGAAAGGCCGTAGCGATCCGCAGGCAACCGAGGCGATGCTGCGCCGGGTGACCGAACTGACCGGCCTGGAGCCGCAGTTCGTGCGCCGTGCCGGTGGCCGCCTGGAAACGCAGGCCTACCTGCGCGAAGTATTCCGCGACAAGGGCACGCTGGGCAGCCGTTACGATTCCAATGTGACCGCGTTCGATCCGTTCCCGAACGATCCGGAGCAGCGCGCCAACGATCCGCTGCTGGACAGCATCATCGCGCCGACCACCACGGCGATGGTCGACTTCGTGACGCGCGTGGTCGGCTGGAAGGTGGATGCGCGCTACCAGGCGCTGAATTACGACGTGAACCGGCTGTGGGACCGCAACGGCGAGCTGCGCCAGGGCGCGGTGACCCAGCTGCGCCAGGCGGTGGCGATCGACCCGCACCTGCAGGTGCTGATCGTGCATGGCTGGAACGACCTGTCGTGCCCGTTCATGGGTTCGATCCTGACCGTGGACCAGATGCCGACGATGGGCAGCAATCCGGACCGGGTGCAGGTGCGCAGTTATCCGGGCGGGCACATGTTCTACAGCCGGGCCGACAGCCAGGCGGCGTTCCGCAGGGATGTGCAGGCGCTGTTCCAGCGTAATTGAGGGGTTCGGCCGGGCCTGCGGCCCGGCACCCGCCGGATCAACGGCAACGGCAAGGTCCACGGCAAGATAACTGCAAAAGCGGGCTTCCTGAGGGCTGGCGAGGTGGGGTGGATATGCAGGACACGCCGTAAACCCGTCCATGGGGGCTCGGTCGCCGCATCCATGCGGCGAACGGTCCTGCAAAGGCCCACCCGCCCCGCCTGTCAGGTTTCCTGCTGGCGCGGACGGGAAGGGCGGAATCAAGGGCAAGAGCAAAAGCAAAAAGGCAGCCGATGGCTGCCTTTTTTGTTTCCGCGAGCGTCGAGTCGGGGTCGGATCCCTTTGCGCAGCAAAGGGCTCTGACCCCAGACTTTGACCCTGCCTTTGCTCACCCCTCCGCCGCGCGGAATGTTGGGTGGCGCGGGTGGGTGAGGCTGACCGGGACTGTCACCGGCATGGGCCAGGCGCATGCGCCTGGCGGGTTGGGCAGGACGCCCAACCCCGGCCTTGCTGCGTGCGCAGGATTGCGCACGCTAGCAAGCCGCTGCCAAGCCCCCAGGGACGGGTTTACGGCGTGTCCCGGGCAGCCTCACCCACCCGGGCCCCACAGCCAACCAACAATCAGCCGGCAACGCTTTGAACCTTACAGCGCTTCGAAAATACCCGCCGCGCCCATGCCGGTGCCGATGCACATGGTCACCATGCCGTACTTCTGCTGGCGACGACGCAGGCCGTGCAGCAGGGTTGCGGTACGGATCGCGCCGGTTGCACCCAGCGGGTGGCCCAAGGCAATCGCGCCGCCCAGCGGGTTGACCTTGGCCGGGTCCAGGCCGCAATCGCGGATCACCGCCAGCGACTGCGCGGCGAACGCTTCGTTCAGTTCAATCCAGTCCAGCTGGTCCTGGGTCAGGCCCGCCTGCTTCAGTGCCTTCGGGATCGCGGCGATCGGGCCGATGCCCATCACTTCCGGGCGCACCCCGGCCACCGAGAAGCTGACGAAACGGGCCAGCGGGGTCAGGCCGTACTCCTTGATCGCCTGTTCCGAGGCCAGCAGCACGGCACCGGCGCCATCGCTCATCTGCGACGAGTTGCCAGCAGTGACGGTGCCGCCGAACTGGCCGTTGCGGAACACCGGGCGCAGCTTGGCCAGGCCTTCGGCCGAGGAGTCCGGGCGGGGGCCTTCGTCGGTGTCGGCGATCTTGTTGCGGGTGATGATGCGCTGGCCGTCGGCCAGGTCCGGCAGGTGCGAGACGATCTCGTACGGGCTGATCTCGTCCTTGAACTCGCCGTTCTGGATCGCGGCCATGGCCTTCTGGTGCGAGGCGAGGGCGAAGGCGTCCTGGTCTTCACGCGAGACCTTCCACTCTTCGGCGACCTTCTCGGCAGTGATGCCCATGCCGTAGGCGATGGCCACGTGGTCGTTGTCGAACACGCTCGGCGCCATGGCGATCTTGTTGCCCATCATCGGCACCATCGACATCGACTCGGTGCCACCGGCCAGCATCAGGTCGGCGTTGCCCAGGCGGATCGCGTCGGCGGCCTGCGCCACGGCCTGCAGGCCGGAGGAGCAGAAGCGGTTCACGGTCTGCGCGGCGATGGTGTTTGGCAGGCCAGCCAGCAGCACGCCGATGCGCGCCACGTTCATGCCCTGCTCGGCTTCGGGCATGGCGCAGCCGATGATCGCGTCATCGATGCGGTTGACGTCCACGCCCGGGGCCTGGGCGACGACGCTGCGCAGCACGTGCGCAAGCATGTCGTCGGGGCGGGTGTTGCGGAACATGCCCTTGGGCGCCTTGCCCACCGGGGTGCGGGTGGCGGCGACGATGTAGGCGTCCTGGATTTGCTTGGTCATTGCAGTGATCTCTTGAATTTTTTAGCCGGAGTGCCGCCCC
>NZ_JAPTFO010000055.1:0-30672 GCF_030985515.1 Stenotrophomonas sp. Sm10 | reverse complement strand
CATCCACGCATGGCGTGGATCTACAATCCCGTCATGTCTTCCCCCGCCCTGCCCTGGAACGGCACGTTGCTGCTGGATGCGCACGCCGCCGTACTGCACGGTCATGCCGGTGACAGCGCTTCGCATGCGCACTACGCCCATCAACTGCTGTTGAGCGACGGTACGTCCTGGCACATCGAGATCGATGGCGTGCAGCAGCAGGGCCAACGGCTATGGCTGCCTTCGTTCCAGCCGCACGCGATCCTGTCAGCGCCGGAAGCGGGCTGTACGGTGTTCCTTGAGCCGGCGCATGCCGATCCCGAACAGATCCAGCGGCACCTGCATGCGCTGCCGGGTAACGCGCTGGCGCTGCACGACTGGCTGCCACGGCTGAGCCGCCCGCAACCGCTGGACCGCCGCGTGCAGGCGGCACTGGCCCGTATCGCCCAGCACCTGCCTGGCCCAGTGCCGGCTGCCGACATCGCCAAAGCGGCGCACCTATCGACCAGCCAGCTGCACCGGCGCTTCCAGTCCGAGCTGGCAGTGACCTTGCGCGGCTGGGTGCTGTGGCAACGGCTACGCACTGCGCTCACGCATCATCTGAGCGGTCACAACCTGACCGACAGTGCGCATGCCGCTGGATTCGCCGATCTGGCCCATCTCTCGCGCAGCCTGCGCCGCATGTTCGGCATCGGTGCCGCGCAGCTGCAGGGCCTGCAGCTGCACGCGGCCTGACATGTTCAATCATTCGCGCCTGCGCAGGCCTTCCGGCAACTCCGGCACCTCGCCATGCGGCAGTTCGCGGAACGGCGCCAGCAGCTGCCCCGGATAATCGCGCGGATAGTCCGGTTGGCTGCCGATGCCGAGGTCGCGTTGCTGCAGCCGATAGCCCGGTGCATCGAAGGCGGTCCCCAATAGGTGATCCCATGCGGTCAGGAACAGGCCGAAGTTGACGTCGCCGGCGGTGCCGTAACGCATGTGGTGGAAGCGGTGCAGCGGCGCCCATGCCATCACCCGGCCCAGCACGCCGGGACGCATGTCCACGTTGGAGTGCTGCAGCAGCAGCTGGATGGCAATGGCGAAGGCCAGCACCGCAGCCACCGGCATCGGCAGGCCCAACAGCAGCAGCGGCAGTACGCCACCCACCGCTTCGGCCGCCTGGTGCAGCGGGTGTTTCATCAGCCCGTTGAAGCCGTACATGCGGGTGACGCTGTGGTGCACCGCATGCAGCCGCCACAACCAGCCGATGCGATGGCTGGCGTAGTGCACCAGGGTGATGCCGAGATCAGCGCAGACGATGGCCAGCAGCGCCTGTAGCGCGAATGGCCACTGCAGAGGCCAGGCCTGCCACGGAATGATTGCCGCCAGCAGCGGCACCGCCGCGATCGACAGCAGGTTCAGGCTTTCATTGACCAGTGCATGCAGGGCGTCACGCAGGCTGTCGCCGTGGTCGTGATTGAACGCGGGGTCATACGGCCACGCGCGCTCGGCGGCGAACGAAACCGCAATGGCGGCCGCCAGCAAGGCCAGCAGCCACAGCGGGTCACCGTGGCAGTGGCCGATCCAGACGACGGCAGTGGCGACGAATCCAAGCAGGAACAGCGGGGCATACAGGCGGAGCATCCAGTGCTTCATGGGCAACCCGGAAAGTGAGGGGCCTGCATGCTGGCGTGGCGTGTGGGTTGCTGGCTTGAACAAACGGCGCAACTCTGCGGGCACCACGCTTCCCACATCCACGCATGGCGTGGATCTACAATGGCGCCCTCATCGCGCCCGGGGCCGGCATGGATTCCTTCAACCTGATGCGTGCCTTCCGTCGCATCGTCGAACGCGGCGGGCTCGCTCGTGCCGCCGAAGACCTGGGCATGTCGCCGGCCGGGCTCAGCAAACAGCTGCGCACGCTGGAAGCGCATCTGGGCGTGGTACTGCTGCAGCGGACCACGCGGCGCATGAGCCTGACCGAGACCGGCCACGCCTATTATCGCGAATGCTGCCGCCTGCTCGACGAACTGGACGCATTGGAACGTGGCATCGCCGAACAGCGTGGCGAGGTGGCCGGGCGCCTGCGCGTGAACGCGCCGCAGTCATTCGCACTGAGCACGCTGTCGCCGCTGCTGCCGCGCTTCCTGCAGCAGCATCCACAGTTGTCGCTGGACCTGGTGATGGAAGATCGCCTGCTCGATGCAGTCGGTGAGGGTTTCGATGTGTCGCTGCGGCTGCGTGCCGAACTGGATGATTCACGCCTGGTGGCGCGCCGGCTGGCGTCGCTGCAGCAGGTGCTGTGCGCGGCCCCGTCCTACCTGCGGCAGCATCCGGCACCGCAGGCGGTGGACGATCTGCAGGCGCACAGCGTGCTGGCTTACAGCCTGTCCGACTCACCGGGCAGCTGGCCGTTGCTCGGCCCTGATGGCCAGGTGACGATCACCCTGCCAGCGCGCGTCACCGTCAACAACAGCCTGCTGCTGCGCGACCTGCTGGTGGCCGGCATGGGCATCGGCGCCCTGCCCTCGTTCCTGGCCGCGCCGGCACTGGCCCGTGGCGAACTGCAGCAGGTGCTGCCCGACCACCGCTATCCGCCGCGCTTCGTGCATGCGGTCTACCCCACGTCGCGCCATCTGCAACCCAAGGTGCGTGCCTTCATCGATTTCCTGCACGCCGAGCTGCCCGGCTGCGCTGGCCTGGATTCGTAACCGCCAGCGAAAACTGAGCTGCCCGCGGCGTGCTGTTTCGGCCACGCGGCACTGCCTACTCTGCCACCTCCTCCTTCACCGATGGCAGGCAGATGTCTTCCGCTCCTTCCCCCGCCACCGCAGCGCCGGTGGTCGATTTCTTCCACGACGTGGTCTGCGGCTGGTGCTTCGTGCTGGCCCCGCGCCTGAAGCAGGTCTCCGCCGAACTCGGCATCCAGGTGCGCCACCGCAGCTTCGTGCTGCAGGACTCGCGCGCACAGATGGTCGAGGTGTTCGGCTCGATGGAGCGCGCCAAGGCGATCATCCTGCGCCACTGGACCGACTGCGCCGCGCATGAAGACACCGCACGCATCGATATCGAAGGCATGCGCGCGCAGGACTTCGAGTATCCGTCCGGCTGGCTCGGCGCACTGGCCTGCCAGGCTGCCGGCATGCTCGGTGGCAACGACGCCCATGGCGCGATGTTCGATGCCGTGCAATGGGCGCACCTGCACCAGCACCGCAACATCGGCGACGCCGAAGTCCTGCTGGATATCGCTGAATCGCTGGGCCATCCACGTGGCGCCTTCGCTGACCACATGCGCAGCGACGCAGTACGCCAGCGCGTGCAGGCCGATCGTGCCGACGCTGCCGCGCTCGGCATCCGTTCCATCCCCACTGTTATCGGCGGCAACGGCCTGCGCCTGCAGACCCTGCCGCTGCCACACCTGCGCCAGGCCCTGGCGCCCCTGGTCGCGGCCAGAGCCGCGCCCTCCACACTCTGCAAGGAGATTTCCCCATGACGCCACGTACCCTGACCACCGCGCTGGCCCTGCTGCTGGCCGGCACCGCAGCTTCCACCACCGTATCCGCGCACGAACGCGTCCCCTCCGGCCAGCAGGTCGGCACCAGCCCCTGGGGGCCGAAGGACGAGATCGGCCGCCTCAACCTGATCACCGAGGCCTCGCGTGCGGCGATCCTGTCGCGGGTCAGCGGCGGCAAGGCCTATGACCTGGCCACCGAGTACTACGTCGGCATGCCCAGCTGGCAGGATGCCGGCGACCCGCACTACCAGTTCTGGATGACCCACACCCCGCGCGGCACGGTGATGGACGACCCGATGGGCGTGGGCGAGACCATGAACCTCACCCGCAGCTACACCGGCACCGCGTTCTCGATGTACAGCCACACCGGCACCCACATCGATGCGCTGAACCACTTCGGCATCCACGGGAAGATCTGGAACGGCTTCGAGGCCGACAAGCATCTCGGCGATCGTGGCTGGAATGTCACCGGCATCGAGAAGTTCCCGCCGCTGATCGCGCGTGGCGTGCTGATCGACGTGGCCGCCGCCAAGGGCGTGGACATGCTGCCGGACAGCTATCGCGTCACCCGCCAGGACCTGAAGGATGCGCTGGCACGCCAGAAGGTGAAACTGCAGCAGGGCGACGTGGTGCTGATCCGCACCGGCCGCATGCGCCTGTTCGAACAGCCCAGGGCCTACATGGCCAACCCGCCGGGCATGGGCCTGGATGCGGCACGCTTCCTGGTCGAGGACGGCGGCGCGATGATCGTCGGTGCCGACAACCTCAGCTTCGAGACCTTCCCCTCCGAGGTGTCCGACGACTACGTGCCGCTGCACACCTACCTGCTGGCACAGCAGGGTGCGCCGATCATCGAGCTGGTGGCGCTGGACGAACTGGCCCGCGACAAGGTCTACGAATTCGCCTTCATCGGCGGCCCGCTGAAGATCCGCGGTGGCGATGCCGCCCCCCTGCGCCCGGTGGCGTTGCCGGTCCACCCGTAACCGCATCCTGTGGGTGCCGACCTTGGCCGGCACTCCCACCCCCTTCAGCAACCTGAAACCCGGCCCTCGGATTTCATTAGTAATTCTACTTACAACGCGAGTAGCATGTCTGGTCTCAGCCCCTGATACCGGCCCGTCGATACTCGCGCCATGCCCGCCGTTTCCGCCCGTTCCTGCCGTTTCCAGCCCACCCGGCGCCTCCCCGGGAGGATCGGCTGATGGGTGCGGTCGTTGCCCTCGACCGGCTGCTGGACGGGCGCCAGCTGTGGCGCGGCCCGGCCCGCCAGGGCCCAGCCAGCGACCATCTGGCCAGCGGCCATCCGGCACTGGATGCACGCCTGCCCGGCGGCGGCTGGCCGGCCAGCGGACTGTGCGAGGTGCTGCAGGCGGCGCCCGGCGTTGGCGAACTGGCGCTGGTATGGCCGGCACTGGCCAGGCTGAGCCAGCGCGACCGCCCGATCGTCCTGGTCGCTCCGCCCTACCGTCCGCATGCCCCGGCCTGGGCCGCCGCCGGGCTGGACCTGGGCCAGTTGCAGATCATCCACGCCGCGCCGAAGCAGGCACTGTGGGCCGCCGAACAGTGCCTGCGCTCTGCGGCCTGCGCGGCGGTACTGTGCTGGCCGCACCAGGCCGACGACCGTTCACTGCGCCGGCTGCAGGTGGCTGCCGACAGCGGCCAGTGCCTGGGCTTCGTGTTCCGCGAGGCGCAGGCCGCGCGCAATCCCTCTCCGGCCAGCCTGCGCCTGCAGCTCGACCACGGCCAGGTGCGGGTGCTGAAGTGCCGTGGCGGGTTGCCGCCGGCGCAGCCGTTGCCGCTGGCCATCGCCCACTGAGGACGCGCCATGCACTGGGCCTGCCTGTTGTTGCCGCAGCTGGCGCTGGACAGCGTGCTGCGCCTGCAGCCGGATCCGCAGCGGCCGCTGGTCCTGCTGCAGGGGCCGGCGCAGCGTCGCGTGCTGCGCGCGGTCAGCCCGTCGGCACGTGCAGCAGGGCTGCGCCCGGGCATGCTGCTTTCGGCTGCGCAGGTACTGGTGCAGGACATGCAGCTGCACGACTACGACCCGAGTGCCGAACAGCACACCCGGCAGCTGCTGGCCAGCTGGGCCTATGCCTACAGCTCGCAGGTCAGCCTCGATTTTCCGCATGCGCTGGTGCTGGAAATCGGTGCCAGCCGCGCCCTGTTCGGTGACTGGCTGACGATCCAGCAGCGCCTGCGCAACGAACTGCACGAACTCGGCTTCCGCCACCGCCTGGTGGCCGCGCCCACCGCGCATGCCGCGCGCGTGCTGGCCAACGTTCACGACGGCCTCGGCATCGATGCGCAGCAGCTGCCGGCGGCGCTGGCGCAGCTGCCCCTGGCACGTTGCGGCCTGCCCAGCGAGGCGGTGACCGTGCTTGGCCGTTCCGGCCTGCGCACGCTGGGGGCGGTGCTCAAGCTGCCGCGCGACAGCCTGGCCCGGCGCTTCGCCCCCGAGGTCCTGCAGCAGCTGGATGCATTGCGCGGGCTGCCCACCGCGCCATTGCGCTACTACCAGCCACCGGACCGTTTCGATGCGCGCATCGAATTCGAATACGAGATCGAATCCAGCCAGGCCCTGCTGTTCCCGCTGCGCCGCCTGCTGCTCGACCTGGCCGCCTTCCTGTGCTCGCGCGATGGCGGCGTGCAGCGCTTCGACCTGCATTTCGAGCATGACCTGTTGCCGGCCAGCGTGCTGACCATCGGCCTGTTGGCGCCCGAGCGCGATCCCACGCTGCTGTTCGAGATCGCACGCAACCGCATGGAAGCGTTCGTCCTGCCGGCCGGCAGCCGCGCACTGCGACTGCAGGCCGAACAGCTGCCGCCGTTCGTACCCGCCGCGCGTGACCTGTTCGATACCCGTCCGGCGCAGGCGATGCCGTGGAACCAGCTGCGTGAGCGCCTGCGCGCGCGGCTCGGCGATGACGCCGTGCAGCCGCTGGCAGTGCAGGCCGACCATCGTCCCGAACGCGCCAGTGGCACCCAGCCACCGGCCAAGCCCCCGTCGTACTGGCCACTGCGCCCCGGCTGGTTGCTGGATGCGCCGCAACCGCTGCGTGATCCGAGGCTGCGCATCGTCACCGGACCGGAGCGGATCGAATCGGGCTGGTGGGACCAGGCCGACGCGCGCCGCGACTATTACGTGGTGGAAACCGCGCATGGCCAGCGCGGCTGGGCTTTCCGTGACCGCAACAATCCACATGCGCCGTGGATGCTGCACGGCTGGTTCGGCTGAGCCGCCATGCACAGCGAACTGCCCGGCTACGCCGAACTGCACTGCCTGTCGGCCTTCAGTTTCCAGCGCGGTGCTTCGATCGCCGAAGAGTTGTTCGCGCGCGCCGCGGGCCAAGGCTACCGCGCGTTGGCGATCACCGACGAATGCTCGCTGGCCGGCATCGTGCGCGCCTGGCAGGCAGCGAAGACACATGGCGTGGCACTGATCGTCGGCGCCGAATTCCAGGTCGAGGACGGGCCGAAGCTGGCCTTGCTGTGCACCGACCAGACCGCCTATGCCGGGCTGTGCCAGTTGATCACGACCTGTCGGCGGCGGGCTGCCAAGGGCGAGTACCGCTGCCTGCGCGACGATCTGCTCGGCCTGCCCGACGGTTTGTTGTGCCTGTGGCTGGACCGGCAGCCATCCGCCACCGATCTCGAGTTGCTGCGCACCGGCTTCGATGATCGGCTGTGGCTGGCGGTGGAACTGCACCGTGAACACGATGACGCACGCCGCCTGCAGCAGCTGCGGGCCTTCGGCGAACGCCACCGCCTGCCCCTGGTCGCCAGTGGCGATGTGCATATGCACGTGCGCCGCCGCCGTGCCCTGCAGGACACACTGACCGCGATCCGCCACCGCTGCAGCGTGGCCGAGGCCGGCTGGCGCCTGTTTCCCAATGGCGAGCGCCACCTGCGCCCGCGTACCGCGCTGGCCCAGCTGTATCCGCCCGAACTGCTGGCTGAAACCCTGCGCATCGCCGAACGCTGCCACTTCACCCTGGAACAGCTGCAGTACACCTATCCGCGTGAGCTGGTGCCCGAAGGACACGATCCGGACAGCTGGCTGCGCGTGCTGGTCGAGCGCGGCATCCGGTGGCGCTGGAAAGGCGGCATCGAAGCGAAGCAACGCACGCAGATCGAGCACGAACTGGCGCTGATCAAGCAGAAGAACTACGCCTCCTACTTCCTCACCGTGCAGGACATCGTGCGCTTTGCGCGCAGCCAGGACATCCTCTGCCAGGGCCGTGGCTCAGCGGCCAACTCAGCGGTGTGCTTCGTGCTGGGCGTGACCGAGATCGACCCGGCACGCAGCAACCTGCTGTTCGAGCGCTTCATTTCCGCCGAGCGCGACGAGCCGCCGGATATCGACATCGACTTCGAGCACGAGCGTCGCGAGGAGGTGCTGCAGTACGTGTTCAAGCGCTACGGCCGCGAGCGCGCCGCACTGACCGCGGTGGCGATCAGCTACCGTGGCCGCAGCGCGATCCGCGACGTGGCCCGCGCACTGGGCCTGCCGATGGACCAGGTCAACGAACTGGGCGCGGCGATGGACCACTGGGGCGGCAACATCCCATTGCCGGAAACCCTGCGCGAGCGCGGTTTCGATCCGGACACGCCGTTGATGCGGCGCCTGCTGGCGCTGACCGCCGAGCTGATCGACTTCCCGCGCCACCTGTCGCAGCATCCGGGCGGTTTCGTCATCTCCGAGCATCCGCTGTCGACCCTGGTGCCGGTGGAGAACGCGGCGATGGCCGATCGCACCGTCATCCAGTGGGACAAGGACGATCTGGATGCCACCGGCCTGATGAAGGTCGACTGCCTGGCGCTGGGCATGCTCACCGCCATCCGCAAATGCCTGGCGATGTTGAAGCAGCACGGCCTGCACGAAGGGCGCATGGACGCCATCCCGCCCAAGGATGCGAAGACCTTCGACATGATCTGCGCCGCCGATACCATCGGCGTGTTCCAGATCGAATCGCGCGCACAGATGGCGATGCTGCCGCGCATGCAGCCGCGCACGTTCTATGACCTGGTGATCGAAGTGGCGATCGTGCGCCCCGGACCGATCCAGGGCGACATGGTGCATCCCTACCTGGAGCGGCGGCGGATCCTGCGCGAACAGGGCCCGGAGGCACTGAACGATCCGGACAATCCGCTCTACCCACCGCAGCTGGAACGCGTGTTCGCACGCACGCTGGGCGTGCCGCTGTTCCAGGAACAGGTGATGCAACTGGCGGTGGAAGCAGCCGGCTACACGCCGGGCCAGGCCGATGCCCTGCGCCGCTCGATGGCGGCGTGGAAGCGCCGTGGCGGTCTGGAACCGCATCGCGAGAAGCTGCTGGCCGGCATGCTGGAGAACGGCTTCAGCCGCGAATACGGCGAGCACCTGTTCGAGCAGATCAAGGGCTTCGGCGATTACGGCTTCCCGGAAAGCCACGCCGCCAGCTTCGCCCTGCTGACCTATAACAGCTGCTGGCTGAAGTGCCACCACCCGGCCGCATTCACTGCCAGCCTGATCAACAGCCAGCCGCTGGGTTTCTACAGCCCCGACCAGCTGCTGCAGGACGCGCGGCGGCATGGCATTACCGTTCTTCCCGTGGACGTACGCCACAGCGACTGGGACTGCACGCTGGACTTCAGCAGGGGGCCGGCGGCGATCCGCCTGGGCCTGCGCCTGATCGACGGCTGCAACGAAGGTGCCGTGCAGGCCATCATGCGCGAGCGCGCGCGGCGCCCGTTCGACGACGTCGGCGACCTGTGCCAGCGCACCGCACTGGACCGCCGCCAGCAGGGCCTGCTGGCCGATGCCGGGGCACTGCGCGGGCTCAGCGGCCATCGCCATCGTGCACGCTGGGATATCTCGGGCGTGGAAAACCGGCTGCCGCTGTTCGATCAGGCCCGCGCCACTGCCGAAGCCCGCGTGCCGTTGCCCCTGCCCAGCGCCTGGGCGGACATGCAGGCCGATTATCGCAGCACCGGTACCACCCTCGGCCGCCACCCGATTTCGTTCCTGCGCGCGCAACTGCGCAGCCGTGGCTGTCTGGACGCTGCACAGCTGGCCGGGCATGGCCATGGCCGTCGCGTGCGCATCGCCGGCCTGGTACGCATGCGCCAGCGCCCGCAGACCGCCAGCGGCGTCACCTTCCTCACGCTCGAAGATGAGACCGGCATGGTCAACGCCGTGGTCTGGCGACACCTGGCCGATCGCCAGCACCGGGTGCTGGTCGATACCCAGCTGATGCAGATCGATGGCCGCCTGGAAAGCGTCGATGGCGTGCAGCACGTCATCGTGCAGCGCATGCACTGCCTGGATGAACTGCTGCAGGGACTGCGCAGCCACAGCCGCGATTTCCACTGACGATACACAACGTCACACAACGAACTGGCCATTGCCGGTCCGCATCCGCTATCGTCGGCACATCCAAGGAAGGACGACCCGATGCCCCGTGCGCTGCTGCTGACCACCCTGGTGGTCTCGACCCTCGCCCTGCTGGTTTCCGGCTGGACCGCCTGGAGCCTGCATCGCAGCCAATCACCACAGCGCATCATCGAGGCGCGCGGGCTGGTCATCCACGATGCAAGCGGCCAGCCGCGGGTGATCCTCGGCGCACCGGTTCCCGATCCGCTCAGCCAGGGCCGCACCCAGGGGCCGCGCGCCACTGCGCTGTCCGGCCTGATCCTGCTCGGTCCCAATGGTTCCGAACGCGGCGGCTACGGCACCAGCGACCGCGGCGGCGAAGCCCTGCTGACCCTGGACGATGCCACCGGCACCACTGAAGTATTCAAAGTCGTCGCCAACCCGGACCGCGGCGCCAGCCTGATGGTCAAGCACCAGAACAACACCGGCGCCATGCTCACCTCCTGGCAGGGCAAGCCGGAGCTGATGTTCGTCGATGACAGTGGCCAGTCCTACTACGTGCGCCCAGGCGCCAACGCCGCGCCCTGATCTGCTTGTGTAGAGTCGAGCCATGCTCGACTGCTTCTATCAACAGCAGCCGAGCATGGCTCGGCTCTACAAAGGCGAAGCAACGTCGAGCATGGCTCGACGCTACAGACCGCACACCGCCGCCAGGTCATCAGCCAGCTGCCGCAGCTGCGTTGCCCCCAGCGCAGCGCAGGTGATGCGCAGGCCATGCCCCGGCGCTGCCACCGCGAACACTTCGCCCGCGCGCACATGCCATCCGCGCGAAGCCAGGGCCAGCACCTGCGGATGGCTGTCGGCCTGCAACGGCAGCCACAGGTTCAACCCTTCCATCGGCTGTGGCGTCGGTACGCCACGCGCACGCAGCAGCTCCTGCAACGACCGCAGGCGTTGCTGGTAACGCTCACCTGCCGAGGCAATCTTCGCCCGCTGCGTTGCCGACGCCAGCACCGAGGTCGCCGCATCCTGCAGCAGGTGACTGACCCAGCCGGTGCCGGATGCCAATCGCAGCCGCAGCCGCATCGCGGTCTCTTCATCGCAGGCCAGCCAGGCCAGCCGCAGGTCCGGGCCGAGCGGTTTGGACAACGAACGCAGCAGCGCCCAGCGCCGGCCATCCAGCGGCAGCACCGAGTGATAGGCCTGCTGCGAGAGCAGCGCGTAGTGATCGTCGATCAACACCGCAACCTGCGGATAGGCGGCCAGCAGCTGCCGCAACGCCCGCGCCCGCTTCGCATCCAGGCTGGCCCCGGTCGGGTTGTGTGCCCGCGGGGTCAGCAACACCGCGCGTGCACCGGCCTCCAGTGCCTGCCGCAGCGAATCGACCTGCATGCCATGCGCGTCCACCGCCACCGGCAACGGCGCGTGACCCACCGCGTTGAGCACGTTGAGGCTGCCGAGGAAGCACGGATCCTCCACCGCGATGCGATCCCCCGGCAGCAGCCACGCCGACAGCAGGCGTTCGATGCCATCGACCGCACCATGGGTCAGTTCCAGCGCATAGCCCTCCGGGCAGTCCGCATCCAGCGAGGCGCGTGCCAGCGCCTCCAACCTCGGTTCGACCGTACCCACGCCATACAGCCGTGGCGCCGCCGGAGCCAGGCGCAGGTTCGGCAGCAGGCGCGGATCCGGATTGCCACCGGCCAGGTCCTGCAGCGCCAGCCCGGGCGTACTGCCCTCGCGCGCCAGCGGCGGCGGCAGGCCACGCACCACCGTGCCGCGGCGGCCCGCCGTGCTGGCCAGGCCCGCCGCATCCAGGCGCTTGTAGGCAGCGGCCACGGTGTTGCGGTTCACGCCCAGCTGCTCGGCCAGTTCACGCACCGGCGGCAGCACGCTGCCGGCCGGCAGGCGGCCCTCGCCGATGCCCTCACGGATGCTGTCGAAGATCGACTCGGCGCTATGCCCGGTGATTTTCATTTTGTCCTATGCCAAAATATCTCTTGTCCTGTGCCAGTGTATCCCACCCTGGCCGCCCTGCATTGGAGGTGCCCGCATGCCCCTTGCCGCCGCCGACTGGCCCGTCGCCCAGTCCGTTGAACAGATCGCCGCCAACCTGGTCACGGTGCGCCAACGCATCGCCGATGCCTGCGCCCGCGTCGGCCGGGACCCGGCCAGCGTGCGCCTGCTGCCGGTCAGCAAGACCGTCGATGACGCCCGCATCCGCATGGCGGTAGCCGCAGGCTGCCACGAACTGGGCGAGAACAAGGTGCAGGAGGCACAACGCAAGGCTGAAACGATGGCCGACCTGGGCGTGCACTGGTCGGTGATCGGCCATCTGCAGACCAACAAGGCGCGCTACGTGGCGCGCTTTGCCAGCGAGTTCCAGGCGCTGGACAGCCTGCGCGTAGCCGAGGCCCTGCAGCAGCGCCTGCAACTGGAAGACCGCACGCTGGATGTGTTCGTGCAGGTCAACACCTCCGCCGAACCCAGCAAGTACGGCCTGGAATCCGCTGCCGTCGAGGCCTTTGTGCAGCAGCTTCCAGCGTTCGATCGCCTGCACGTGCGCGGCCTGATGACCCTGGCCATCTTCACCCCCGATGTCGAGCGCGTGCGCGCCTGCTTCGTGCGCCTGCGCGAACTGCGCGACCAGCTGCAGCGCACCGCCCCGCCCGGCCTCGACCTGTCGCAGCTGTCGATGGGCATGTCCGGTGATTTCGAAGTGGCCATCGAGGAAGGTGCCACCGTGGTCCGCGTCGGCCAGGCCATCTTCGGTGCCCGTGCCACCCCGGACAGTTTCTACTGGCCGAACAGCGGAGCACCGGCATGAAGCACGCGGTTGTCCTGCAACACGTTGCCTTTGAAGACCTTGGCACCCTGAAACCGTTGCTGCTGGCGCAGGGCTGGCAGCTGCACGTGCTGCAGGCCGGCGTCGATGTGCTCGATGGCGCCGAAACCGCCGATCTGCTGGTCGTGCTGGGCGGTCCCATCAGTGCCAATGACACAGGGACCTATCCCTTCGTCAACGACAGCATTGCCCTGCTGCAGCGCCGGCTGCAGCGGCAGCGGCCCACCCTCGGCATCTGCCTGGGTGCACAGCTGATGGCGCGGGCACTCGGTGCCAGTGTCGCTCCCAGTGGTGGCAAGGAAATCGGCTTTGCGCCACTGCTGCTGACCGATGAAGGCCAGCGTTCTCCGCTGCAGTCCCTGCAGGGCATTCCGGTACTGCATTGGCATGGTGAAGCGTTCGAACTTCCGGCCGGTGCACGCCGCCTGGCCAGCACGCCGGCCTGCCGTCACCAGGCATTCGCCATCGGCAGCCACGCACTGGCCCTGCAATGCCATCCGGAACTGGACGCCCGCCAGTTCGAGCGTTGGCTGATCGGCCACACGCTGGAGCTGGCCCAGGCCGGCATCGATCCCAACGACCTTCGCGCGCAGGCGCGTCGCTATGGCGCACCACTGGCTGCGGCCGCCACCGCGATGTTCGACCATTGGCTGCAGGACCTGCCGGAGACACCACAATGAACTACCGATTGCAGATCCACCGCGATGGTGCCCACTGGGGTCACTTCGACTGCAGCGGCCCCGATGCCCTGCAACGCATGGACGCCATCGCCGCACAGCTGCCTGCCGATCAGGGCTTCCAGCTGAAACGGCAGAAAGGGGTCAGCGAAGAGCGCATCCTGTCCAGCAATGCCGATGGCCTGCGCGTACTGGCTTCGCAGATCCAGTACCGCGACATCTGACCCGACGATGGTAGTGCCGCCCGCTGGTCGGCATCCGACGGGAGAACAGGTTTGCCGGCCAGCGGCCGGCACTACCCTGGCTGTTCGCCCGCGTGCGAAGCTTCACGGATGCTGACCCTGCAACGCGGCAGCCACCACGGACTGCTCATCGCCCCGCGCTGGCCCTCCACCCGCATCCAACTGGAAGAAGAGGTACTGCAACGCCTGCTCGACGCGCAGGCAATGCTGCCTGCCGGGCTGCGCCTGCTGCTCACTCGTGGCTTCGAACCCGGCCACAGCCGTCTCGGCGGCTTCCGCCGCGTGGTGCGACGGCTCGGCATTGCAGTGTTCCGCACCTGCTACCCGCAGCGCCGCGATGAGATCGATGCCATCTTCGGTACCAACGGCCACGACATTGATGGCCGTCATATCGATGTCTCACTGGTACTGCACGGCAAGCGGCTGCGGCTGCTGCCCCTGGGCGTGTTCACCCCACCGCGCTGGCAGGATCGTCGCATCGCCCATCATGCCGAAGCGGTCGCGCGGGTGAAGCGCAGCCTGCAGCATTGCGGCTTCGAACTGCATCGCAACCCCACCGAAGCCCTGCAGATCCACTGCGACTACCGCCCGCGCTGACGCTGCGGCGGCCCATGCATGCTGCGCCTCATGCCATAGATGCAAATGATTCTCTTTTGCTGTAAGGTGCAGCCGCTGCCCTTGCCGCCGCGGGCTGTTCCCTTTCCCAGTTGTCGCCCGCCCCGTGTCCACGCCTGTCGAACCGACGGATGTCGCGCAGCTGTGCGCGGCCCACTACCAGCCGCTGCACGCCCATGTCCGCCGTAAACTCCCGCAACGCAGCGACGCCGATGATGTCGTCCAGGAGACCTGGCTGCGCGTCGTCAGAATCGCCGCCAGTGGCCTGCTGAGCAATGGCCGCGCCTACCTGTACCGCGTCGCCCACAACCTGATCGCCGATCACTACCGGCAACGCCAGCGCCGTCGCGAAGAGGTGCTGGATGACACGCAGTTGAATGCCATCGCCGATCCTGCGCCGCTGCCCGAGCAGCGACTGCTCGACGCCGAACAACTGCGCCACCTCGACGCGATCATCGCCGCGCTGCCGCCACGCTCGCGCCAGGTGTTCCTGCTGGCCCGTGTGGAACAGTTGGCGCTGGCCGAGATCGGGCGCCAGCTGGGGATCAGCCGGCAGACCGCGCACGGCCATCTGCTGCGCGCCCTGGTCGCGTTGCAGCAGGTGCCGGGCGCATGAGCCAGGAGACCATTGCACGCGAAGCTGCACGCTGGTGGCTGGATGCGCACGACGGCGGCCGCGATGAGAACGCGTTCGAGCAATGGTGCCGGGCCGATCCACGCCATGCGGCGCAGTACCTGCACCTGCAGGAGTTGTGGCAGGCCGGTGCGGCGACGCCCAGCCTGCAGCGGCAGCAGCAGCGCAGGCAACGCCGTCGCCTGCGCGAAGCCGGCATTGCGGTTCTGTTGCTGTGCGCGCTGGGTCTCTACAGCCGCCATGCCTCGCCACCCGTGGCACAGGTACTGCGTACGGCCGCTGGCGAGATCCGCGAGGAAACTCTTCCGGATGGTTCGCATGTCCTGCTGTCACCTGGCAGCGAAGTGAAGGTGCGCATCGATGGGCAGCGCCGCCAGCTCCAGCTGCAGCGCGGCCAGGCCTGGTTCCAGGTCGCCGCCGATGCCGACCGGCCCTTCCAGGTACACACCCCACAGGGCACCGTCACTGCACTGGGGACCGCATTCGACCTTGCCGTGCAGGGCAACAGCAGCGTGGTCACCGTTACCGAGCATCGCGTGCGCGTGGACAGCGGCAACGCCAGCATGCTGGCCAACGACGGCGAGCAGCTGCGCTTCGATGGGCAGTCAACAGCCCATGCAACAACCACCGCCCCCGGAACACTGGCCTGGCGCGAGCGGCGCCTGCACTGGGCCTCGGCCCCGCTGGCCGACGTCACGCAGGGCCTGGACCGCTGGCACGGTGGGCACACGTGGGTCGTCGGCGAGCAGCTGCGCCAGCAGCCGGTCACCCTGCTTGGCAGTGCCGACGGTGCAGCCAGCAACCGCGACCAGTTGGCCACTCAGTTGCAGGTGCGCGTGCTGCACCTCGGCGCGGGGATACAGGTGTGGCTGCCGCCACGCCGGGAACGGCGTGATGGACCCTGACATCCGGCCTGCGGCTGCGTCTACCCAGGATGACGACGCTCTGCGTCAGCCCCTGGAGCCCCCGATGCTGTGCCCCCGCCCCATTGTCCTCGCCCTGTCGCTGGCCTGTACCAGCGCCCTTCCGCTGCTGCCCGGCAGTGCCCACGCACAGACCGCCACACGTACCTACGATCTGCCCGCCCAGCCGCTGGCGGCCGCGCTGGACGCCTACAGCCGGTTGACTGGTATCGATCTGGTCGTTGGCGTGGCGCTTCCCGCTGGCCATGCCGCGCCCGCCCTGCGCGGTGACTTCGACGATGCGCAGGCCCTCGCGCGTCTGCTGGCGGGCAGCGGCCTGCGCCCGCGCTTCGTGGATGCGCGTCGTGCCGCCCTGGAGCCGGCGCCGGCCGAACGCACCGATGGCAGCCGTCGCACCGGCCCGCTGCGGGTGCAGGGCACTACCGCGCACGGCCAGGCACCGGGGGCCGGTGCCAGCCAATATGTACCGGCCACCCACGATGGCTTTGCGCCCTCGGTCCGCAGCGAGCGCGTGGCGATGGCCGAACGCCAGGATGGCAACAGCCTGCTGCGTTCGATGCCCGGCACCCACAGCTTCCATTCGCGCAGCCAGCCGGGCCTGCAGGTCAACATCCGCGGCATGACCGGTGCCGGCCGGGTCAACACCATGATCGACGGTGTCACCCAGACCTTCCGCAACAATGCCGGGCATGGTTCGGGCGGTCCCTTCGCCTATGTCGATCCTTTCCTGCTGGCCGGCGTGGACGTGCAACGCGGTGCGGTCGCCGGTGGTGATGGTGCGGGCACGCTGGCCGGCAGTGCCAACTTCCGTACGCTGGATATCGACGATCTGCTCGGTGAGGGCCGTGACTGGGGCCTGCGCGCCGGCTATCGCCACGGCAACAACGGCTACGGCAGCGGCCGTACCTTCGCCGGTGCCTGGCGCCACAGTGAAGAGGGGGGCGACCGCCAGTTCGGCCTGCTGGCCGCCGCCAGCAGCAGCCGCAGCAGCGAATACGCGACCGCGCGTGGGCAGAAGAACAACGCCGACCCGGGCAGCCAGCAACCCAGCAGCGGGCTGTTGAAAGCACGCCTGCAGCCCGGCGACCAGCACCGGCTGGACCTGAGCCACATGCGTTACGAAAACGACTTCTACCACAACTACCCGTGGCAGATTTCCGCGCGCAACCAACGCGCCAGCTACCGCTACACGCCCTATTCGCCGTGGATCGACCTGCGCGCGACTTTTGCCAGCAACAAGACCCGGCTGCTCTACCCCCCGGTGGAGGATTCCAGCTACATCGGCCGCCGCACCCACAGCAGCCTGAACAGCTGGACCGTCGACAACACCAGCCGCTTCGACATCGGGGCACTGCAGGCGCGCTGGAACACCGGCCTCAAGCACCAATCGGACATTTTTGTGGCCGATACTCCCAACCTGCGCGGTGCCAACCCGCAGGGTCGCAGCCAGCTGGACAGCATGTTCAGCACGCTGGAGCTGCAGTACGACATCTACGCATTGACTGCCGGCCTGCGCCAGGACCGGTTCGGCATCCGTGGCCACATCCCGGTGTGCTCGGATATCCCCGGCCAGTGCGCGGAGATCAATGGCGGCGGCATCGGCGTGCGGCGCAGCGAGCGCGCACTCAGCCCGAGCCTGGCGGTTTCACTGCAGGCCACTGACTGGCTGCAGCTGTTCGCCGAGGTCTCGCGGACGTCGCGTCCGCCGCGCGTGCAGGAGATGTTCTTCGAGAAGATCCCGCTGGAAGGCATGAGTGATGCCGATGGCGTTGGCGCCAACCCGTTCCTGCGCCGTGAGCGATCGCGCAACCTGCAGTTCGGCGCCAACCTCAGCGCCTCCTCGCTGCTGACCGACGGCGACCTGGCGCAGCTGCGGGTCACCCGCTTCGACAACCGCATCCGCGACTACATCAAGCCGCAGTACCTGCTGATCGTGCATCCGCCGGAAGTGGAACCGTTCGTGGTGCCGATCGACGGCGATCCGCAACTCACTGCCTGGACCGATGCACTGGACGTGGACGACTTCAGCACCACCACGCGCTGGATGAACCACCCCGGCGTGGTGCGCATGCGCGGTATCGAACTGGAAGCGCATTACGCCAGCGAGCACTACCACACCACGCTGAGCTGGACCCGCTCGCACACCAGTGCGCCGGCCATCGAGTTCGTCAACCTGGAAGACATCACCTCCCTGCCCGACCGCTACTGGACGCTGGACGTGGGCGGCCGCTGGTGGCAGCAGCGCGTGCAGGCCGGCCTGCGCGCCGAGTACTCCGGGCCGACCGAGGAAGGCTACGACTTCTTCCAGACCCGCAAGACCGGCGGCACCGGCGTGCTGCTGGACTTCTACGCGAGCTTCAAGCCCCAGGCCAACACCACGCTGTGGCTGAACATCGAAAACCTGCAGAACAAGGCCTATGACAACAATGCCTCGATCGACAGCATCTTCAGCCCGATCCTGGACCGCGGCAACGGCCGTGGCCGCACCGTCTCGATGGGCGTCAATGTGGCGTTCTAGCCGTCGCTGGCTGCCCGTATGCCTGCTCGCGCTGGCCGCGGTGGCTGGCGCGCAGCCGGTGCCCGGCACAGTGATCGACCTGGCCACTGGCCAGCACCTGGACGAAGCCGCATTCGTGACACGCGCGGCGGACGCCCAGCGGCTGTTGCTGGGTGAACGCCATGATCTCGCCGGAGACCACGCCGCTCAGCGCTGGCTGCTGCAGGCCCTGCAGCGGCAGCGCCCGCAAGGTTCACTGGTGCTGGAAATGATCGCCAGCCAGCGCCAGCCACGCCTGCAGCGGGTGCAGCGCTGGCTGGCCAAGGGCAACCAGGCCGAAGGTGCACGCCTGCGGGAACTGCTGGACTGGGATACGCGCTGGCCGTGGGCCGCGTATGGCGGGCTGGTACGGGAGGCTGCCGATGCAGGCACGCCGTTGTTCGGCGGCAACCTGTCGCGTGCCGAGGTCAACGCGCTGCTGACCTCGACCGAGGGCGTGCGATTCCCGGTGGCCGCTGCCCGCCAGCGCCTGTCGGCGGTGGTGCTGGCCCAGCACGCAGACGCGGCACCGATGCTGGAAGGGATGCTGGCCGTGCAACAGGCCCGCGATACGCGCATGGCGCGGGTGCTGCTCGATGCGCCCGCGCCAGCGCTGCTGGTAGCAGGTCGCTGGCATGTACTGCGCGGTACCGGGGTACCGGGCTACCTGTCACAGGATACGCCTGCGCTGGTGATCGCATTGGCTTCACCGGGTGAAACCGTCGATGCAGCTGATGCCGATCTGCTGTGGGTGCTGGACGATGAGTGAGCGTGGCCAACACTGGCAGGCGATCGCGATCACCGTCGTCCTGCATCTGCTGCCACTGCTGCTGTTGGTGCACTGGGTCGCGATGCCGCCGATGCTGCCGCCGCCGGAGCAGGACGTGCGCATCAGCCTGCGCCTGCTGGCACCGGCCACGCCGCCGCAACCGGTGGAGGAACGCCAGGCCGAGACCCCCAGCCAGGCGCAGCAGGCCCGCGCCTCGCAGCCCACGAAGTCGCCGCCGCCACCCAAGCCTACGGCGGCACGCGAGGGAGAGCTGGCCGCCAGCGAAACGGGTGGGACGGGCCGCCAGCCACTGCCAGTCGCCCCGCCTGCGGCCGCGACCGATGCAAGTCCCGCACCGGCATCGATCACGGCCGCGCCGCCCGCTCCAGACGCGCCACCGGCAGACTTCCAGGCCGGCGCCGCCAGCGACCAGTGGGAAGCCCGCCTGATGGCGCGGCTGGAGCGTTACCGCTACTACCCTGCCGCCGCGCGCTCGCGCCGGCAGCAGGGCACTGCGTGGGTCAGGGCCAGCATCGACCGCGAAGGTCGCCTGCTGGCGCTGCGGCTGGAGCAGTCCAGTGGCCAGCCGATGCTCGATGACGCCGCGCTGCAGACCTTCCGTCGCGCGCAGCCGCTGCCGCCCATTCCCGATGAACTGAAGGCACCGCAGGAGCTGGTGGTGCCGGTGGAGTACTACCTGCGCTAGGCGGCATAAGCCTCCGCCTCGATCTCGAACAGCATGCCGTCCAGCGCCAGCCGCGGCACCGGGATCAGCGTGCAGGTGGGCGCCGAGCGGTTCGGCCAGCGCCGCCGCACCTGATGGGCGATGATGCCCAGCCGGTCTTCGTCGTGGTCCACCACCAGGATGCGCAACCGTGCGACATCGGCCAGGCTTGCCTGCGCCGACCGCAGCGCGATCTCCAGGTTGTCCAGCGCTTGCCCGACCTGTTCCTCGAAACCGGGGGAGAGATGGCCATTGGCATCCTCACCGCCCTGCCCGGCAATATGGATCACCCGCGCGGGCAGGCGCACCACCGCCACGTGCGAGTAGCCGTTGGCCGAAGGATCGTAAAGCCCCGCAGGATTGAACAGTTCCAGCAGACCATGGCCGAGGCCCGGGGTGGTCAACAGGTTCATGCCGCGCGCCTCGTGGGGGATGCGAGGCAGTCTGCGACCTCAACATTGGTTCAGGTCAAACAGATCCGGTGCAACAGACCGGTCCGCCACGCGCAACGATCGCGCCCACGTGTAGATCCCGGCTCACGTCCACGCCGGATCGGCAGTGAAATCGATGGTCAGCCAGAACGTGCTGCCCCGCGCATCCAGCCGCACGGCGATCTCGTCGCGCATCGCATCGACCTCCCCCACTGAGCCGAGCGGCGTGGCCGGATCAGCCAGCACATGGATCTCGATGAAGCGCATCCGCCCCATCTTCGCCACGTGGCTGGTGAAACCGAGGTAGCCACGCTCGGCCACGAACGCCTGCATCACCTGCTGCACGCGCCGGTCCAGATCGTCCGGCGCAACCTGCAGCACTTCACGCATGGCCTTCCACGCGCTGCGCGCCGGGACCGGCAATACCGCCAGGCTGATCAACGCCAGCACGATCGAATCCAGATACGGCACCCAGTGGTGCCACTCACCGCCATGCAGGACCAGGGCCAGTATGAAGGCCAGCACTACCGCCAGGCTCATCAACCCACCCAGCAGCCAGCCCCGTACATCCAGCCACAACAGCGCCGAGCGCAGGCGCCGCGCCCGCTGGGCGACGAACGCCGCCATCGCCAGGTTGCTGGCACTCAGCAATGCCGCCCACCACAGCGCGGGCCCTAACTTCACCTCGTGCCCGCCCGTGGTCAAGCCGATCACGGCGTTGGCCAGCGCATACACGCAGGCCAGCGACAGGATCACCCCGCCCAGTGCCTCGACCATCGGTTCCAGGTGCCAGTAGCCGTACTGGAAGCGCGGGCTCTGTTCCCGCGCCACCAGCCGCAGTACCGACAGCGACACCAGGGTCAACGCAACGTCGACGAGGCTGTACACGCCGTCGAACAGGATGGCCTGCGATCCCACCAGCAGGCCACCGCTGAAGCCGACCACGCTGACCGCGATGGTGACCCCGATCGAGAACTTCAGGATGCGTTGCTCGCGCGCGGTATCCATCGTTCGCCGAAGGGCCGACCGTCGCCGGTCAGGCCTTCAGTACCTCCACCTTGTACGAGGTCACGTCGCCGTCGTGCTCGATGATGAGCCCGTGCACGTCCGACTCGAAGCCCGGGAAGCGGGCATTCTGCTCACGGGCGATGCGCAGCGACTGGATGATCGGCTCATCGCTGTCGCCAAAGCGCTCGCCCGGCATGATGGTCGGGATGCCCGGCGGGTACGGAACCAGCATGGTCGCCGCAATACGGCCACTGATCTGCTCGATATCGACCCGCTCGATCTCGCCCTTCACCAGGTGGTTGTAGGCGTCGGCCGGGGTCATCACCGGTGTCGGCAGATCCACGTACATCTCGCGCATCACCTTGGCCACGGCGAATTCCTGGTTGAACGAATGAAGCGCGTCGCACAGGTCGCGCAGGCCCCAACCGGCGTACGCGTTCGGATAATCAGCCGCCAGCGTGGGCAGTGCCTGGCTCAGCGGCGCGTTGCGGTCATACAGTTCCTTGAATGCCATCAGTTCGGTGACCAGCGTGCTCCACTTGCCCTTGGTGATGCCCATCGAGAACAGGAACAGCACCGAGTACAGGTTGGTCTTCTCCACGGTAATGCCGCGGCCCCACAGGAACTTGCTCAGCACCGCCGCAGGGATGCCCAGCTTGCCCATGCTGCCGTCCATCGCCAGGCCTGGGGTCAGCAGGGTCACCTTGATCGGGTCGATCAGCACATAGTCGTCGACCAGGTTCTCGAAGCCGTGCCAGTGTGCGTCCGGTTGCAGGTACCACTCTTCGCGCTTGGCCACCATCGGCGCCGGCGTATCGCCCTTGTCCAGACTGCGCTCGAGCCTGGTCGGCTGCCATACGCTGAACCACCAGTCGTCGCGCCCCAGGTCATCGCGGACATGCAGCATCGCGCGGCGGAAGGCAATCGCCTCGTCATGCATTTCCTGCACCAGCGAGCGGCCGGCATCGCCTTCCATCATCTTCGAGGCCACGTCACAGGCCGCGATCACCCCGTAATGCGGGCTGGTCGAGGTATGCATCATGAACGACTCGTTGAAGCGCTCGGCATCCAGGTTCCGTTGCGCCGAGTTGCGCACGTGGATCATCGACGCCTGCGAGAACGCCGCCAGCAGCTTGTGGGTGGAATGCGTGGTGAAGATGATCGCATCCTGCTCACGCGGCTTGCCCTTGGCCATGCCGTAGTGGTTCTCGTAGAAAGGATGGAACGCGGCGTAGGCGTACCAGGCTTCGTCGAAATGCAGGAAATCGACCGCGCTGCCGATTTCGTCGGCAATCTTCTCGGCGTTGTAGCACAGGCCGTCGTAGGTCGAGTTGGTCACCACCGCGATGCGCGGCTTGGAGCCAGCCTGATAGGCCTTGCTGGCCAGCGGATTGGCGGCGATGCGCTGCTGCAACGATTCCGGCGTGAACTGATCCAGGCTGATCGGGCCAATGATGCCGTGTGCATTGCGGCTGGGGGTGAAGTACACCGGTACCGCGCCGGTCATGATCAACGCATGCAGCAGCGACTTGTGGCAGTTGCGGTCGACGAACACCACGTCGCCGCGCGCCACCGTGCCATGCCAGACGATCTTGTTGGCGGTGGAGGTGCCATTGGTGACGAAGAAGGTATGGTCGGCACCGAAGTTGCGCGCCGCCTCTTCCTCGGCATCCTTGATCGGGCCGGTGTGATCCAGCAGTGAGCCCAGCTCCGGCACCGAGATCGACAGATCGCTGCGCAGGGTGTTCTCACCGTAGAACTGGTGGAATGCACGGCCCACCGGTGACTTGGTGAACGCCACACCGCCGGCATGGCCCGGCGTGTGCCAGGAGTAGTTCGACTCGGCCGCATGGTGGATCAACGCCTTGAAGAACGGGGGCAGCAGGTTCTTCATGTAGTCTTCGGCCGCGCGCATCACCTGCCGCGAGATGAAGCTCTTGGTGTCTTCGAACAGGAAGATGAAGCCGTGGATGTATTTGAGCAGCTTGCTCGGCACTTTCTCGATGGTGCGGCGCTCGCCGTACAGGAACACCGGCAGGTTGGCGCGGCGCGCGCTCTGCTCGCGCAGGAAAGCGGTCAGGCGCTGGAACTCGCCATCCACCTCTTCACTGCCGTCGATCGAGATCAGCACCGCCGAGGCCGCCACGTAGGTGCGGGCGCCGGCCCGGGCATCATCCAGGTTCAGCCCGCACAGCACGCGCTGGTCATTGCTGCGCAGCTCTTCCACCAGCGCACGGATCAGGATGCCGCCGATGCGCGGCGACTCGTAGTCGTTGTCGATGACAATGACCGGATAGTCCAGGGACTTGAAGTACACGTCGATTCTCCTTGTCGAACTCAGGAATGCCGGGCGCCGGCGCTGATGGCCGATGCCTCGCGGGCCCGCTGCCGCTGCTGGCGGCGCTCCTCGCTGAAGAAGGGATAGAACACGGTGATGAACAGCACGAACAGGAAGGCGTACTGCACGATGGTTCCCGACGAGCCGTAGATCGCCCACAGGCAGTACACGACGGTCAGGCTGGTGAGCGTCCAGAACGCACCGGTGTGGACCAGGGTGTGCGAGCGCTCGACCACGAAGTAGCAGGCCACGCACGAGTAGATGTAGGGCAGCAGGGTCAGCACCACCGCCGCCGACGTGATCACGTCGAACTGGGCCGATGCGGTTTCCGAGGTGGAGGTGACCAGCACTGCCAGGGTCATCAGCACGGCCACGATCAGCACGCCCTTGACCGGCACGTCGTCCTTGTTGGTCTTGCTGAAGATGCTCGGGAACAGGCCATCATCGGAGGCCGCCTTGGCACTCTGCGCGGTCAGCAGGATCCAGCCACCCAGCGAACCGGCCGCGCCGATGAACGCGCACAGGCTGACCAGTGCACCGCCCCAGCCACCGACGGCCTTGGCCGCGGCCAACGCGAACGGTGCGTCGGACACCTGCAGTTCCGCGTTCGGCACCATGCCCATGATTACCGAGGAACTGGCGATGTAGGCAATGGCAGCCAGGAACACGCCGGCCAGCGTCGCGCGGGCGACGTTCTTCTCCGGATTTTCGACCACACCGGCAGTCACCGATGCAGACTCGACGCCGATGAAGGCCCACAGGGTCAGTGCCGCGGCGCTCGAGATCGCACCGAAGTTCGACTCGCCAGACACGTTGTAGGCGCCCTTGAAGATGTCGGCATCGAAGAAGAACCAGCCGAAAATGGCGATGCCCAGGATCGGCACCAACGCAAAGCTGGTGGTGACCGTCTGCACGCGGCTGACGAAGGCCGGGCCGATCACGTTGGCAAAGCTCAGTGCCCACACCAGCACCAGCACCGCGATGCAACGCACCAGTGGCTCGGACAGGATCGGGAAGAAATAGCTGAAATAGCCCACCGCCGCGATCGGGATGGCGACGTTGCCGATCCAGTTGGCGAACCAGTAGATGGTGTTGGTCTGGAAGCCCATGTACGGCCCGAACCAGTCGCGCGCGTAGGCATAGGGACCGCCCGCCTTTGGGGCGAGCTTGCCCAGCTTGGCGAACACGAAGGCCAGCAGCAGCGCACCGGCGGTGGTGATCAGCCAGCCCCAGATCGAGGCGGTACCGATCTTGGCCAGGCTGGACGGCAGCAGGAACACGCCTGAGCCCATCATGTTGCCGGCGACGAGGAAGGTGGCTCCGACCACCCCGATTTTCTTTGCTTCTGCCATGACGATCTCCGGTACTGGCATGAGCCCGGCAGCACCGGGCGTGGGGACGGTTGCGCTGGCTTACGACCGCTGGCGCCTATTTGATGAAGTTGTATTGCAGGCTGCCCTGCACCCGGACCGTGTCGCCGCGTGCGCCGCCCTGCTGTTCCAGGCGGCCGTACAGCAGCTCCATGCCCATCGTCCACGACGGCGCGGGGCTCCAGATCAGGTTGAATACGCCGTACCGGCTCTGCCGGAAGGCATCGGCCGCGAGTGCGGCATTCCGCTCCAGGGTCAACTGGCCGAAGATCAGGTTCGATCGCCACAGCTCGGACCAGTAGTGGGTATAGCCGACGAAGCCGCCGTGCAGGTCCAACGCGTCGAGGCGGCCATCGGCACCGACCACCGCGTCCAGCCCGGAGCCGGTCAGGTCGGCGGTATAGCGGCTGAGACCGCGCCCTCCCAGCGCACCGAACAACAGCAGGTCGCGCTCGCCCACCGACGCCGAGCCGCTCAACTGCACGCCGCCAGCCATGCGCCGGTCGCGCTCGCTGTCACCGTCGTATGCCAGGCTGCGTGCCACTGCGCCCAGTTGCAGGTGGCCCCAGTCGCGTTCCATGCGCGCAGTGACGGTCACGTCCGGCAGACGGTTCACTGCAGCGCGCTCTTCGCTGGCACCGGCAAGTTCGGTCTTCGGATCTTCGGCGGCGACGGTCAGGGTGTTGCCCTTGCCCAGCGCAAAGCTGTGGTGGATGCCGGCCACCAGCAGATAGCCCGCGCCGCCTGGACCAGCGAAATCCAGCGTGTCGGGCAGGCTGTCCGGATCCATGAAACTGGAATAGCCATAGCCGGCATAGGTGTTGCCGAGCTGGCCATAGGCGTGACGCAGGCGGAATTCGTAGCCATCGCTGCTGCCGAAGAAGTCGTTTTCCAGGTAGAAGCGGAGGTTGCCGTGCGTGGTCGGGCGCCGCGCCTCGAAACTGAAGCGGGTCTGCTTGGCGTGGATGTTGAAGTTGGACACGTCACGGTGGCTGCCACCGACCGGCATCGACGAAGGAATGAACTGGTCCTCGTCACCGGCTGCGCGGGAATCCGCGATGGCATCCAACTTGGCATAGCCGCCGATGCGGATTACCGTATCAGTGCCGGGAATGGCAAAGAACCCCTTCAGATCGGGATCGGTCGGGCCCGCGGCACTGTCCGGACGCGATGCCGCCGTGGATGGATCGGCGACCGAATCGCGTTGTGGCAATACGGGCTGGGCGACACCCGGCACCTGGGTGGGATGGATCACCCCCGTCGTGGCCGCTGTGGGGGCGAAAGATAACGCTCCGGGCTTCGCCTGTGCCTGCGGCTGCGCCTGCACAGGCGCATGATCCCGCTGCTCCAGCCGATCCAACCGCTGCTGCATGCCTTCCAGCGCCTGGCGCATGGCGGCAATCTCACGCCGCAGTGCCTGCGCATCCAGCGCATCACCCTGTTGCGCGTACGCCGGCATGACCGCCAGTGCCCCGAGACATGCCAGATTCAGTACCGCCATACGCATTGCATCCTCCCCGGACGAACACTCGCATCACGGTTCCGGAGCGCACGCATGCGCCGCCCTGGCCTCGCGTTGCCGTTGCTGGAAATGCGGGTACTGCGTCGACGACACCAGTCAGCCTGCACGCGGCAGACAACAGGACAATGACACTGCCCTGCCTCTATCCATGTCGCTTCCATCAAGGCCGCGCAGCCAGAGAGATGGCGACCGCAGCAGTCTGGGTAACAATCAGGGAGTGAGAGTGTCGTGAATGGCTGTGCCGACCTGCCCGCATCCGGGCAGCCGCGGCGCGGCATCCATGGCGCGTTGACGCTGTATTCCATGCGTCACAGGCTAGTCCGCCTGTCGTTTTTGGCCTTGATTGGGATCAAGGCGTGATGTTTGATCTCAGTCACGATTCAGCCGTGACGACGAACAGCCCATGCGCAAGCAGTTGTGTTCGCCTGGGGCCTGGAACGCAACAGGCCCGCACGTCACCATGCGGGCCTGTGGTCGACATCATGATGCAGGCTCAGATCAGCGCGGGCCGAGCACCGTCTGCAGGTCATCCCCCTGCGGCAGACCGGCGCGGCGCTGCACCTGGCCCTGCGCATCCTGGAACAGGATACCCGGCGTGCCCTGGAACCCCATCTCGACCATCAGCACCTGGTTGGCGTCGAGCTTGCCCGCGATGTCGCGGCTGATGCTCGGCAGGGCCTTGATGCCGCCACGGTCGAACTGGTGCTCGTTCTGAAGCAGGGCCGCGCTCGGGTCACGCGCGGAGAGGATCGCTGCCGCCTTGGCCGGACTGTCCTCACGGATGACGCCGACCATGATGTGGCGCAGTTGTACCTTGCCTGCATCCACCCACGGACGCGCCGCCTCCCAGAATTTGTGGCAGTAAGGGCAATTGGCATCGCTGAAGGTGTAGACCACGCGTGGCGCATCGGCCTTGCCGTCAGGCACCCACGCGCTGGCTTCCAGCTTGCTCCACATCCTGGCGGACATCGGCGAGGCGACCAGCTTCTCAACCGCCTCTGCGGCTACATCATTGCCTTCCGCGTCGAACAGACTGCCGACCAGTACGTGCTTGCCATCGGCAGTGACATAGGCCGCCGCCGGCTGCTGGCCACCGACCACGCCAGCGAAGCCCCGCAGGCCTTCGGGGGCATCGAACTCGGCAACGACCTCGAAACCGTGCTTCTCGATGCCCTTCAGCACCGCAGGGCGGTCGCCCTTGTTGGCAGCAGCTGCGGCGCTCGCGGCCGGTGGCGCAGCGCTCTTGCCCGGCGGCGTCTGTGCCTGGCTGCAGGCGGCCAATGCCAGCAGGACCGGCAGCAACAGCACCGCGGGGGCGGCGCGCAGGGAAGTCGACAACATGGGAACTCCGTAGTGAGATGCCCGCGCAGGCTACCGCAGCCGACGCAGTTTGTGTTCAAGACCGGCTGCCGTCAGTTCGCCGAGGTGCAGCTCTCGCAGGCGCCCTTCCGCGTCGAAGAACAGGGTCGAGGGATAGGCCTGCACGCCCAGCGCCGTAGAAGCCGCAGCGTCGCCGTCCAGCAATACGTTGTCCAGCATAAGGCGTTCGCGCGCAACAAAACCCTGGACCTCGTCGAGGGTTTCACCCTGATTGAGGAACACGAACTGCACCTCCGCATGCGCCTCCTGCGCGGCTGCCAATACCGGCATCTCGCGTCGGCAGGGACCACACCAGCTGGCCCAGAGGTTCAACACCAGTGGCTTGCCACGGAACTGCTGCAGATCAACTCTGCCCCCCTCCAGGTCAGCAACCTGCACTGCTGGCAGGGGCATCTGCCGCGCCTGCCATGCGGACAGCAGTTGGCTGCCACCCGCCCACAGCAGCACCCCTGCCAACGACGCGCCCAGCACGGGCATGCGTAACGCCCGCCACGGGCGTAGTCGCCACAGCCCCCATGCCACTCCCGCAACCAGGACGATCACCAGGTGATAACCGCCATCGGCAATCTGCAGAACGCCCCACGGCGCCTCGCGGTACAGCGTGAAGTTCAAGGCTACGAAACTGATGCGGCCGCACAGCAGGCCGACCAGCAACATGTCCAGAACCATGCTGGGTGCAGAAGGCAGCGGCATGCCGTCCTTCCTGCGTGACCACAGGCGAGCCACAGCCATCGCCAGCAAAACGCACGCGAGAATCAACACCACCGGCATCGGCACCGGCCCAACGCTCGACATCAAACCACCTGTTCAATCGTCCACTGACTGCATGGTCGAAGTGTCGCGCCCCGGTTGCAAGCGCGACGATGTTGGCGCCGTCAGGCCGCGCTTCGCCCGTGTTGCATCACCGACGGCGATTGCAGCCCACGCAGGCTGCCCGCCACCGATGGCATCAACGGCCGCTCGCGGCGCTTGCTGTTGACGTGACGCCGATAGTTGGCTGGCGTCATGCCCACGATGCGTAGAAACAACCTGCGGAAAGCACTCTGGTCAGCGTAGCCGACGCCCCAGGCCACCTCGTCGATGCCTGCTCCCTGCTGCAACAGGGTCTGGGCCTTGGCGATGCGCAGCCGTTGGCAGTATTCGATCGGCCGCAGGCCGGTGGCCTTGAGGAACCGCCGCTGCAGCGTGCGCGGCTCCAGCCCGGAAACCTCGCAGATCGCGGCAAGCGTGGCGCCGCGTGCGGCCGTGGTGTGCAGCCAGCGCTGCGCCTTCAACACATCACGATCGCCATGTGCGAAGTTGGCACTGAAGCGTTCAAGATCCTGCTGGATCGTGGCGGGCACGGTGATGCCCAGTTGCTGCGCGACCGCGCTGGCCACGCCCTGCCCATGCAGCCGGTACAGCAGGCGCAGCCCCAGGAAGCGCCAGGCCTGGACCCCACCGACCGTCAGCAGGTCGCCGTCATCCACCAGTGCCCGCTCGCTCGGCACCCAGCTCGCTGCCTGCGCCAGCAGGCCTGGATGGCGCCCCAGATCGGGGCCACTGACCGTGCGTCCCGCCAGCAACCCTGCCCGTGCGAGCACGCTGACGCCATCACTGGCAGCGGCCAGCAGGCTGCCGCCGTCGTAGTGTGCGCGCAGCCAGTCCAGCAGGACCTCGTCCGCGCGCAGGCACGCGCCGGCACTGATCTGGCCGGGAACCGCAATCACGGCCGGAATGGCCGCATCAAGCATTTCCGCACCGGCAATACGATGCACACCGGTCTGGCTGGCCGGCACGATCCAGCGGGTGACCAGCACCCGCTTGAACGGCCGACGCTGCTGCTGGGCCAGGCGATTGGCAACGTGCGCCATTTCGGCCAGAACGGAGGCGGCGGACGGATCACCTCCGGGGTACTCGACCACCGCGATCTCGACGAATCCTTCGTTCCTGAATCCTTCCACAGCCCCTCCTCGCTTCGTTGCAGGCCATCGAACGGCCGGTTCAGGCGAAGGGTAGGAACTGGGCCAGCGGCGGGGCTATGAAGAAAGTTGCAAAGTGCCCTGAATGCGCGCCCCCGGACCCAGCCTTGACTCTCGACCAGACTCCATCCTTCAAAATGACCGGCAGCATCCGCAGGAATCCGCCATGAACATTGGACAACTGGCCCGCCAGGCGGGCGTGCCGATCGATACGGTGCGCTACTACGAACGGCAGCAGCTGCTGCCGACCGCTGCCCGCTCGGCGGGCGGTTACCGCATCTTCGGCGAGCAGGACCTGCGCCGGCTGCGATTCATCCGCCGCGCCAAGGCACTGGGCTTCAGCCTGGAAGAGATCGGCGATCTGCTCGCACTGAGCGATCACCACTCACAGGACATGGCCAGCGTGCGCGATACCGCGCAGGCACGCCTGCAGGACATCTCACAGCGAATGACGGAGCTGCAACGCATGCACACCGCACTTTCGCAGCTGGTCAACGCCTGCCCCGGCCACGGCACACTGGACCAGTGCCCAATCCTGGCGGCGCTGACCGACGACGCTGCGCAGGCGACAGCGGACTGATATCGGCGTCGCAACGCGCGTGAAGAAAAGTGCAACAAATGCTTGCCAACCCCCTGGGGCGAGGCTATTATTTCGCTCCTCAGCGACGTGGGGCCATAGCTCAGCTGGGAGAGCGCCTGCATGGCATGCAGGAGGTCAGCGGTTCGATCCCGCTTGGCTCCACCAATCTTTCGGCATTAGGCCGTCGAAAGGTCGCTAAAGAACATTGATGAGAATTGCGTCCCCATCGTCTAGAGGCCTAGGACATCACCCTTTCACGGTGGCGACCGGGGTTCGAATCCCCGTGGGGACGC
>NZ_JAPTFO010000054.1:0-30707 GCF_030985515.1 Stenotrophomonas sp. Sm10 | reverse complement strand
GCCCAACCCGCCCGAGGCATGCCTCGGGCCCATGCGGCTCACGCCCCCGCAACCGGACCCACCCCGCCTTCGACAGATTCTCGCGAGCTGCCGGCGCCCTGTGTAGAGCCGAGCCATGCTCGGCTCAAATCTCACAGATATCGAAATGTTCGATTTCAATGGACGCTCATCCACGCATGGCGTGGATCTACCCGATCGCGAAAATCTGTCAGAGGTGGGGCGGTGTGGGCTTGCAGGACCGTTGGCGCCATGGATGGCGCCATCGAGCCCCCATGGACGGGTTTACGGCGTGTCCTGCAAGCCCACACCGCCCCGCCATCCCACGAAATGCCTGCTTTTGCCGTTGCTGCTGCCTTGGCTTGAAGCCTCTGCAGGTGCAGGGCCGCAGGCCCTGCCGAACCACCCTCACTCCGCGACGTGCTCGACCTGCCGTGGCTCCGGCTTGGTATCGGGCAGCTGCCAGAAGATCATCGTCGAGGTCAGGGTGATCGCGCCCACACAAAGGAACGTGGCATGCAGCGCGGCGGTCGCGCTGTTGCTGTCCAGGTGGTTGCCGAACGCGGCCAGCAGGCTGCCGGCCGCCGCAGCACCGAAACCGGCGGCGAGCATCATCACCATCGACAGCAGGCTGTTGCCGGAACTGGCGAACTCGCGGTCCAGGTCGCGCAGGGTTACGGTGTTCATCACGGTGAACTGCAGCGAATTGACCGCACCGAAGAACGCCAGCTGCAGCAGGCGCCAGGCCAGGTGCTGGCCCGGTGTCATCAGGATGAAGCTGGCCATCGCCAGGCCCACCAGCACGGTGTTGACCATCAGTACGCGGCGGTAGCCGTAGCGCTCGACCAGCTTTACCGCCAGCTTCTTCGACACCATGCCGGCCGCCGCCACCGGCACCATCATCAGGCCGGCGTTCATCGGGCCCAGGCCCAGGCCGACCTGCAACAGCAACGGGATCAGCATCGGCATGGCGCTGCTGCCGATGCGCGAGAACAGATTGCCGAGGATGCCGATGCGGTAGCTGGGCACACGGAACAGGGCCAGCGAAAACAGCGGCGCGGTGGAGTTGGCGGCGTGCAGCCAGTAACCCACCAGCGCAGCCAGGCCGGCCACGGTCATCAGCATCACCAGCGCATGTGGCGTACCCAGGCCGGAGATGCCGTCCAGCGCCAGCGACAGCACCACCATCGCGAAGGCCAGCATGACGTAGCCGCGCAGGTCGAAGCGGGTGCGATGGCTGGCGTAGTGGTCGGGCATGATCTTCATCGCGGCGATGAAACCGATCACGCCGATCGGCAGGTTGATCAGGAACACCCAGTGCCATGAGGCGATCTCGACCAGCCAGCCGCCCAGCGTGGGGCCGATCAGCGGGCCAACCAGCGCGGGGATGGCGATGAAGCTCATCGCGCGCAGGAAATCCTCGCGTGGCACCGAGCGCATCACCGCCAGCCGGCCGACCGGCAGCAGCATCGCACCGCCGATGCCCTGCAGCACGCGCGCACCGACCAGCTGGTGCAGGTGCTGGGCCAACGCGCAGGCCAGCGAGCCGAGGGTGAACAGGATGATCGCCACCAGGAAGGTGCGCCGGGTGCCATAGCGGTCGGCAATCCAGCCCGAGGCGGGAATGAAGGTGGCCACCGCCAGCGCATAGCTGAACACCACCGACTGCATCTGCAGCGGGCTCTCGCCCAGGCTGGCCGCCATCGCCGGCAACGCCGTGTTGACGATGGTCGAGTCCAGCATCTGCATGAAGATCGCCAGGGACACCAGCCACAGCAGGGGACGCTGGCGGTTGTAAGTCGATGGCGATGTGGACATGGGGTGCGGCCGGTGCAGCGTGGGGGCCGCCATGATCGCGCACTGCGGGTCACGGCGCGATCAAGGTCGCGCCGTACCTGCATGCGGAATGCTCAGCGTTGGCTGTGCGCGTGCACTGCGTCGACCAGCACCTGTACATGCGCCGGGTCCATGTCCGGCGACATGCCATGGCCGAGGTTGAACACATGGCCCTCGCGCGAACCACCATTGCCAGCGGCATAGGTGTCGAGCACGCGCGCGGCAGCGGCGGCGATCGCATCCGGCGAGGCGTACAGCGTGGTCGGGTCGAGGTTGCCCTGCAGGGCGACGCGGCCGCCGGTGCGGCGCATGGCCTCATCCAGGTCCAGGGTCCAGTCCAGGCCCAGCGCGTCGGCGCCAGTCTGCGACAGTGCTTCCAGGTGCAGGCCGGTGCCCTTGCCGAACAGGATCAGCGGCGTGCGTTCGCTGCCTTGGCCACGGTCCAGGCCTTCGGCGATGCGCTGCAGGTAGCGCAGCGAGAACTCGCGGTACATCGACGGCGACAGCACGCCACCCCAGGTGTCGAACACCTGCAGCGCCTGCGCACCGGCCGCGCGCTGCGCGCCAAGGTAGGCGATCACAGCGTCGGTGGTGACCTCCAGCAGGCGGTGCAGGGCCTGCGGGTGGTTCAGTGCCATGGCCTTGATGCGCGCAAAGTCCTTGCTGCCACCGCCTTCCACCATGTAGCAGGCCAGTGTCCACGGGCTGCCGGAGAAGCCGATCAGCGGCACCTGGCCGTCCAGTTCGCGGCGGATCAGCCGTACCGCATCCATCACGTAGCCCAGGTCCTGTTCCATGTCCGGCACCGCCAGCCGGGCGATGGCGGCTTCGTCACGCACCGGGTGCCGGAACTTCGGGCCTTCGCCTTCGACGAAGTACAGCTCCAGGCCCATCGCATCGGGAATGGTGAGGATGTCCGAGAACAGGATGGCCGCATCCAGCGGGAAGCGGCGCAGCGGCTGCAGGGTGACTTCGCAGGCAATCTCCGGGGTCTTGGCCATGGCCAGGAAGCTGCCGGCCTTGGCCCGGGTCGCGCGGTACTCCGGCAGGTAGCGGCCGGCCTGGCGCATCAGCCAGACAGGGGTGCAGTCCACCGGTTCGCGGCGCAGGGCGCGCAGCAGGCGATCGTTGCGGAGAGGGCTGGTCACGATGGGCATTCCTTGGACGAAAGTTGGCAGCGGCGTCAGTCGCCGTGCGAGAGGATCTGGAAACCGCGATGCAGTTCGGCATCGCGGGCCTTCTCGAAGGCATGGCGGGCTTCGTCGGCCTGCAGGAACAGCTCGCGCCGCAGCTGCGAGCGGCCACCGACGCGACCGCTCTCGCGCAACAGTTCCCAGCCGCCGAACAGGTCCGGCTGCAGGCTCAGGCGCAGGAAGCGCGGTGCCTGCGCGCCGGCGTCGGGATGTTGCAGGTAGACGTGCATGGCGCCGATTGTATCGCCCCGGGGCGGCACGGACCTGTAGAGCCGAGCCCACGCTCGGCTGCGCTTCATGCCGCAGCACAATCCGTCAGCGCCGGGCCATGCCCGGCGAACGCGGAAAGGTCAGCCCGCGCCCAGCACCTTCAGCACCGCCGCCTCATCCACGTCCGGCACCACTTCGGCACGCCCCATGCCGCGCCACAGCACCAGGCGCAGGCGGCCGGCCACGTTCTTCTTGTCCAGGCGCATGCGGCCGAGCAGGGCCTGCGGGTCGAGCCCGGCCGGGATTCCCACCGGCAGGCCCAGGCGTTCCAGCAGTGCCTGCAGGCGCGCGCGGTCGGCATCGTCGGCCAGGCCCAGGTCGGTGGACAGCTTCGCCGCCAGCACCATGCCCACCGCCACCGCCTCGCCATGGTTCAGCGCATCGCGGCCGGGCGCGGAGTAGCCCTGCTCGGTTTCGATGGCATGGCCGAAGGTGTGGCCGAGGTTGAGCAGGGCACGCTCGCCCTTCTCGAATGGATCGCGCTCGACGATGGCGGCCTTGTGCCGGCAGCTGCGCGCGATGGCTTCGGCCAGCGTGGCATCCTCGCCGGCCAGCAGCGCATCGGCATGCTGCTGCAGCCATTCGAAGAACACGGCATCGCCCAGCGCGCCGTACTTCACCACTTCGGCCAGGCCGGCACGCAGCTCGCGCGCTGGCAGGCTGGCCAGCACGCGGGTATCGGCGATGACCGCGCGCGGTGGATGGAAGGCGCCGACCAGGTTCTTGCCGGCGGGAATGTCGACCGCGGTCTTGCCACCGACTGACGAATCGACCATCGCCAGCAGGGTGGTGGGCAGCTGCACGCAGTCCACGCCCCGCATCCAGCAGGCCGCGGCGAAGCCGGCGAGATCACCGACCACGCCGCCGCCCAGCGCGAACACGCAGGCATCGCGGGTGGCGCCGAGCGCAGCCAGCGCTTCGATGGCACGGCCGAATTCGGCCAGCGTCTTGGAGGCTTCGCCGGCGGCCAGCACGTGCTCGCCGACGATCAGGTCGGGGCGTGCGGCCAACAGCGTCTGCTTGGCCGACGCCAGATAGCGCGGAGCCACTTCGCTGTCGCTGAGCAGCAGCACATGGCGGCCGCGCACGTGTGAAACCAGTGCAGCGCCATCGGCCAGGGCACCGGCGCCGATGGTGATGGAGTAGGGGCGATCGCCGCCAACGGCGACCTGCAGCAAGGCGGGGGAAGTCATGTGGTCATGTCCTGGCGCTGCCATTGCGTGGCCAGCTTGACTACCAGTTGGGCAGTCGCGTCGGCAGCGGTATACGGGTCGGTATCGAGCGTGAGGTCGGCCAGTTCTCGGTACAGCGGGTCGCGCTGTGCGGCCAGATCATGCAGCACCTGCTCGCGGTCCGGGCGCTGCAGCAGCGGCCGGCCCTTGTCGCGGGCCAGGCGTTCCAGCTGCGCGGCCACGCCGACCCGCAGGTAGACCACGAAGCCGCGCCGGGCAATCAATGCGCGGTTGTCCGGATCCAGCACCGCTCCGCCGCCGGTGGAGACCAGTTGGCCTCGGCCTTCGAGCACGCGGGCCAAGGCCTGCCGCTCATGGCTGCGGAAGCCGGCTTCGCCGGCGTGCTCGAAAATGGTCGGGATGCTGGCGCCGGCGGCGTCGACGATGGCCTGGTCGACATCGATGAAGTCCAGCGTGAAGCGCTCGGCCAGGCGGCGGCCGATGCAGGTTTTGCCGGCGCCCATCGGGCCGATCAGGATCAGGTTCGGAGCAGGATTCATGCCCTCTGATGCTAACACCTCCGTGCCCCGGCCTTTACGTCCTTCACGTCAGGGTAGGCGTTCCTGCGGGGTTTCCCGCGCCAACCGGAGTACAGGCCATGACGGTCGCCAAGGTCATCGAAATCACCGCCTCCTCGCCGAAGAGCGTGGAGGACGCCGTGCGCAGCGGTCTGAAGAAGGTCTCCGAGACGGTCAAGGGCATCCAGGGCGCCTGGGTGAACGAGACCAAGGTGGTGACCAATGGCAGCGGCGAAATCACCGAATGGCGGGTCAACCTGCGGGTGACCTTCCTGGTGGAATAGGCGCGCTCAGCGCACGTCCTGCACCTGTCGCTGGCCGTCCAGCACCACCACGTGGTCGGCCAGGGCGGGCAGGGCATGCAGCGCCTGGCGGCTGACCCGCTCGTAGTACTGCACGAAGCGCTCCAGCTGTGGCCGGCTCATGCCGTGCCGGCCCGGCTGCGCGGCCTGCAGGTTCTGCTCCTGCTGCCAGCGCCAGCGCGGTACCACCGAGAAATCCGGCGGCTGCAGGAACCACAGGCGGTCGCAGCGCTGCCACAGCGCCGGGTAGTCGCGGGCCAGCACCTGGTTGCACCAGCGCCGCCAGCGACCATCGGCGTCGGCTTCGCGCTCCAGTGCGTTCAACGGGCTGTCCAGCGCGGCGTCATCCTGCGCCGGCGTGCCCAGGAACCAGCCTTCGAACACCAGCAGGTCGAGGGGCTGCTCGATACGCGGCCATTGCGCTTCGTGCACGCGTTCGTCGGCCAGCTTGTCGAAGCGGGGCATCGCCAAAGGCTGGCGTGCGGTTGCGGCGTCGAGCACCGCGTGGGCCAGCGTCAGGTCGTGGGTGCCAGGCGGGCCGCGGGTGATCAGCAGTGGGTGCACCTGGCGGGCCAGCCGTTGGCGCTGTGCGCGGGTGAGGTAGACATCATCGATCGACAGCGTGGCTGCGCTCAGGCCGCGTGCCTGGGCGCGGGCCACCACCTGCGCGGCCAGCGTCGATTTGCCGCTCCCCTGCAGGCCGCTGATCGCCAATACTGGAACTGCTGCGCCGCTGCCCAGTGCATCGTCCAGCACCTGTTCGGCCAATGTTTCGGGGAATCCTTTCACCTGGGGCATATACGCAGCAGCGGCCATGCAGCCACAATAGCCCAATCCGTGTGAGAAGAACGCAATCATGAGCGACCTGTACGCAGAAGCCCTGTCCACGTTTGCCGCCCTGTTCGAAGAGGCCAGGCAGAGCCGCGAGGTCGAGCCGAACGCGATGACGGTGGCCACCGCCGATACGCAGGGCCGTCCCTCGGCGCGCACCGTGCTGCTGAAGGCCTTCGACGAGCGCGGCTTCGTCTTCTATACCCACCTGGACAGCCACAAGGGCCGTGAGCTGCAGGCCAATCCGCAGGCCGCGCTGTTGTTCCTGTGGCGCAGCCTGCGCGAGGCCGGCATCCAGGTACGCATCGAGGGCCGTGTCGAGCAGGTCGCCGATGCTGAGGCCGACGCCTATTTCGCCAGCCGCCCGCGCATGAGCCAGATCGGCGCGTGGGCCTCGCAGCAGTCGAAGACGCTGGCAACGCGCGAGGAATTCGATGCGCGCGTGGCCGAGGTCGAAGCGCGCTTCGAAGGCAAGGACGTGCCGCGCCCCGACGGCTGGAGCGGCCTGCGCGTGGTGCCTGACCGCATCGAGTTCTGGTACGGCGCGCAGTTCCGCCTGCACGAACGCTGGTGCTATGAAGCCGGCGCCGAAGGGCGCTGGAGCAAGCGCCTGCTGTATCCGTAAGTCGGGGCGGTGCCGGGGCTGCGGTAGAGCCGAGCCCATGCTCGGCTGTTGTCCCTGCAGAAGCAGCCGAGCATGGGCTCGGCTCTACAGACCCTCCGCGCGCAGCCAGCGCCATAGCGTGGTGCGTGATACGCCCAGCGCCTGTGCCATGCCTTCGCGGTCATTGCGGTGTTCCTGCAGTAGCGCCTCCAGCTGCGCACGCGGCGGTCGCTTGCCGTTGCTTTCCACTGGCAGTGCCGCGACGCCTTCCTTAACCAGCTCAGGCGCCAGCTGCAGCAGTCGCGCGGCATCAATCAGCCCTTCACCGGGTTGCCAGTGGATGCGTAGTCGATCCACCAGATTGCGCAGTTCGCGCACGTTTCCGGGCCACTGGGCTGCGCTCAGCACCGTCAGTGCATCCTCATCCAATGGCGCGTCGATGCCACGCAGCTGGCGGAAGAAGTGGTGTGCCAGCAGCGGGATGTCCGAACGCCTCGCCCGCAGCGAGGGCAGGGCAATCCGCAGCGCGGCCAGGCGGTAGTAGAGGTCGCGACGGAAACTACCGGTCGCCGCGCGCTGCTCCAGCGACTGCAGGGTGGCGGCCACCACGCGCAGGTCGACCGGGGTCGGTTCGGTGGCACCGACGCGCAGCACCTCGCGTTCTTCCAGCACGCGCAGCAGGCGGGTCTGCAGCGGCAGGGGTAGTTCACCAATTTCATCCAGGAACAGCGTGCCGCCGTCTGCGGCCTCGACCAGGCCGACGCGACCACCGCGACGTGCGCCGGTGAAGGCGCCATCGCTGTAGCCGAACAGCTCCGCTTCCAGCAGCGATTCGCTGATGGCGCCGCAGTTCAGCGCCACGAAGCGCCCGCGACGGCCGCTGGCGGCGTGCAGTTGGCGCGCGACCAGTTCCTTGCCGGTGCCGGTTTCGCCGCTGACCAGCACGGTGCTGTCATGTGGGGCATACAGCGCGATCTGCGCGCGCACCTGTGCCATGGCTTCGCTGTCGCCGAGCAGTTCAGGCGCGTCTGCACGCGCTGCAGGGCGTCGGCGCGGGGCGGCGTGGTTGCCACCGGAGCGGGCCAAGGCCTGGGTCAGCTCCAGTGCGTGTTCGAACGCCTGCCGCACCGAGTCGGCCGAATAGAGCAGTACCCCCGGCAGGCCGGCCTGTTCGGCGTGGTCGATGGCCATGCCGGTACCGACGATCACCTCGATGCCATTGGCGCGCAGGTCGGCGATGCAGTCGCGCGCGTCCTCGCGGGTGACGAAGCGGCGATGCTCGATATCCAGGCCGAAACTCTGCTGGAAGTTGCTGAACACCGGCACGTCGCTGGCGTGGGTGACCAGGCCGATGCGGCTGGCTATGCGGCGGGCACGGGCCAGCGCTTCCATCAGGTCGAAGCCGTTGGCCTGGATCGGCACCAGTGGCAGCTCCAGCCGCCCGCGTAGCCAGGCGGCATTGGAGCCGCCGGCGATCACTACGTCGCAATGCTCACGGCGCAGGCGTTTGCCGATCACGTCCACGGCTTCCTCGAAGCCGAGGTTGATCTGCTCGATGCGCGCACGGCGGTCGAACTCGGGGATGACGTCGCCGAGCAGGCCGGTCAGGCGCGAAACGCTGACGGTCCAGATCACCGGACGGCCGGGGTCGGCATCGGCGTGGCGCAGCGGGGTGCGGGGCAGGTACATGGCGGCAGCAATTGGTCGGAATGTTTCATGATACATCCGTTTCAATGTTTCATATGTTTCACTGTTGCGGGGTGGTCATGTCTGTGAAATCAAAGGCTTGCAGCTTGGCACGGGGCTTGCGCCCTCTGTCCCGTACTTCAACCTGGATCGCCGCATGACCGCTTCCGCCCCTTTCTCCGCCGGTGCCCGCTTCCGTGAGGCGCTGGCTGCCGAATCGCCGTTGCAGGTGATCGGCGCGATCAACGCCAACCACGCCCTGCTGGCCAAGCGCGCCGGCTTCCGCGCCATCTACCTGTCTGGTGGCGGTGTTGCCGCCGGCTCGCTGGGCCTGCCGGACCTGGGCATCAACACCCTGGAAGACGTGCTGGTGGACGTGCGCCGCATCACCGATGTCTGCGACCTGCCGCTGATGGTCGACATCGACACCGGCTTCGGCCCGAGCGCGTTCAACATCGCGCGCACCGTGAAGTCGCTGATCAAGGCAGGCGCGGCCGCCTGCCACATCGAAGACCAGGTTGGCGCCAAGCGCTGCGGTCACCGTCCGGGCAAGGAAATCGTCTCGCAGGGCGAAATGGTGGACCGTGTGAAGGCCGCTGCCGATGCCAAGACCGATCCGGACTTCTTCCTGATCGCGCGTACCGATGCCATCCAGGTGGACGGCGTGGACAAGGCGATCGAGCGCGCCATCGCCTGCGTCGAGGCCGGTGCCGACGGCATCTTCGCCGAGGCCGCCTACGATCTGGACACCTACCGCCGCTTCGTGGATGCGGTGAAGGTGCCGGTGCTGGCCAACATCACCGAATTCGGTGCCACCCCGCTGTTCAGTCGCGATGAACTGGCCTCGGCCGGCGTCGCCATCCAGCTGTTCCCGCTGTCGGCGTTCCGCGCGGCCAACAAGGCGGCCGAGAACGTGTACCAGGCGGTGCGCCGCGATGGCCATCAGCGCAACGTGGTGGAGACCATGCAGACCCGCGAAGAGCTGTACGACCGCATCGGCTATCACGCCTTCGAGCAGCAGCTCGATGCGCTGTTCGCCGCCAAGAAATAAGCAGTACCCTGCACCATCAAGTTTCGGAGGGAAACATGAACGATACGACCGCAACCCCCACCTTCAAGCCGAAGAAGTCCGTCGCCCTGTCCGGCACCGCTGCCGGCAACACCGCGCTGTGCAGCGTGGGCCGCAGCGGCAACGACCTGCACTACCGTGGCTATGACATCCTGGACCTGGCCAACACCAGCGAATTCGAGGAGATCGCCTACCTGCTGGTGCACGGCAAGCTGCCGACCCGCGCCGAGCTGGTTTCGTACAAGGCCAAGCTGAAGTCGCTGCGTGGCATCCCGGCGGCGGTGAAGGCCGCGCTGGAAGAACTGCCGCCGTCGGCACACCCGATGGACGTGATGCGCACTGGTGTCTCCGTGCTCGGCTGCGTGGCGCCGGAGAAGGACGACCACAACCACCCGGGCGCGCGCGACATTGCCGACAAGCTGATGGCCTGCCTCGGCTCGATGCTGCTGTACTGGTACCACTGGAGCCACAACGGCCGTGCCATCGACGTGGAGACCGACGATGACTCGATCGGTGGCCACTTCCTGCACCTGCTGCACGGCGAGAAGCCGCAGGACTCGTGGGTGAAGGCGATGCACACCTCGCTGATCCTGTACGCCGAGCACGAGTTCAACGCCTCGACGTTCACCTGCCGCGTCATCGCCGGCACCGGCAGCGACATGTACAGCGCGATCTGCGGTGGCATCGGCGCGCTGCGCGGTCCCAAGCATGGCGGTGCCAACGAAGTGGCGTTCGAAGTGCAGAAGCGCTACGACAACCCGGATGAGGCCGAGGAAGACATCAAGGCCCGCGTCGAGCGCAAGGAAGTGGTGATCGGCTTCGGCCACCCGGTCTATACCGTGTCCGATCCGCGCAACAAGGTGATCAAGGACGTGGCCCGCGAGCTGTCCGAAGAGCAGTCGAGCATGAAGATGTACGACATCGCCGAGCGCCTGGAATCGGTGATGTGGGACATCAAGAAGATGTTCCCGAACCTGGACTGGTTCAGTGCGGTCAGCTACCACATGATGGGCGTGCCGACCGCGATGTTCACCCCGCTGTTCGTGATCGCCCGCACCGCCGGCTGGAGCGCGCATATCATCGAGCAGCGCATCGACGGCAAGATCATCCGCCCGAGCGCCAATTACATCGGTCCGGAAGACCGCGACTTCGTCGCCATCGACAAGCGCGTCTGATCCCCCTGCTGTACTCATCCGGCCGGCCGCGTGCCGGCCGGATGCTTTCGCCGCCGCACCGCCGGCACCCGGCCCGCCCCAAGCATTCCGCCAGCCCATGAATACCGATTACCGCAAGAACCTCCCCGGCAGCGCGCTGGACTATTTCGACGCGCGCGCCGCCGTCGATGCGATCCAGCCCGGCGCCTATGCCACTCTGCCGTACACCTCGCGCGTGCTGGCCGAGAACCTGGTGCGCCGCTGCGATCCGGCCACGCTCGGCGATTCGCTGAAGCAGCTGATCGAGCGCCGTCGCGACCTCGACTTCCCGTGGTTCCCGGCACGCGTGGTGTGCCACGACATCCTCGGCCAGACCGCACTGGTTGACCTGGCCGGCCTGCGCGATGCGATTGCCGACAAGGGCGGTGACCCGGCCAAGGTCAATCCGGTGGTGCCGGTGCAGTTGATCGTCGATCACTCGCTGGCGGTGGAATGCGGTGGCTACGATCCGCAGGCCTTCGAGAAGAACCGCGCCATCGAGGATCGCCGCAACGAAGACCGTTTCCACTTCATCGACTGGACCAAGCAGGCGTTCCAGAACGTGGACGTGATTCCGCCGGGCAACGGCATCATGCACCAGATCAACCTGGAGAAGATGTCGCCGGTGATCTACGTGCAGGACGGCGTGGCCTTCCCCGACACCTGCGTGGGCACCGACAGCCACACCCCGCACGTGGATGCGCTGGGCGTGATCGCAATCGGTGTGGGCGGCCTGGAAGCCGAGAACGTGATGCTCGGTCGTGCCTCGTGGATGCGGCTGCCGGACATCATCGGCGTCGAGCTGACCGGCAGGCCGCAGCCGGGCATCACCGCCACCGACGTGGTGCTGGCGCTGACCGAATTCCTGCGCAGGGAGCGCGTGGTCGGCGCGTACCTTGAATTCTTCGGCGAGGGGGCGGCGGCACTGACCATCGGTGACCGCGCCACCATCTCCAACATGTGCCCCGAATACGGCGCGACCGCCGCGATGTTCTACATCGACGGGCAGACCATCGATTACCTGCGCCTGACCGGCCGCGAGGAATCGCAGGTCGCGCTGGTGGAGAACTACGCCCGCACCACTGGCCTGTGGGCTGACGACCTGGCCACCGCGCAGTACGAGCGCGTGCTGCGCTTCGACCTGTCCAGCGTGGTGCGCAACATGGCCGGCCCGTCCAACCCGCACAAGCGCGTGGCGACCGCCGAGCTGGCCGAGCGCGGCATCGCCGACGAGGCCAAGCTGGCAGCGGGCAAGGCCGAGCAGGCGCAGGGCCTGATGCCGGATGGCGCGGTGATCATCGCCGCCATCACCAGCTGCACCAACACCTCCAACCCGCGCAACGTGATCGCTGCCGGCCTGCTGGCACGCAAGGCCAACGAGCGCGGCCTGCTGCGCAAGCCGTGGGTGAAGTCCTCGCTGGCGCCCGGCTCGAAGGCGGTGCAGCTGTACCTGGAAGAGGCCGGACTGCTGCCGGACCTGGAAAAGCTGGGCTTTGGCATCGTCGCCTTCGCCTGCACCACCTGCAACGGCATGAGCGGCGCGCTCGATCCGGCCATCCAACAGGAGATCATCGACCGGGACCTGTACGCCACGGCCGTGCTGTCGGGCAACCGCAACTTCGATGGCCGCATCCACCCGTATGCGAAGCAGGCGTTCCTGGCGTCGCCGCCGCTGGTGATCGCCTATGCCATCGCCGGCACCGTGCGCTTTGACATCGAGAAGGACGTGCTGGGCGTGGACGCCGACGGCAACGAGGTGCGCCTGAAGGACATCTGGCCGAGCGACGCCGAGATCGACGCCGTGGTCAGGGCCTCGGTGAAGCCGGAGCAGTTCCGCCGCGTCTACAACCCGATGTTCAATGTGCGCGTGGAGCACGGCGCGACGGTCAGCCCGCTGTACGACTGGCGCCCGCAGAGCACCTACATCCGCCGCCCGCCCTACTGGGAGGGTGCACTGGCCGGTGAGCGCACGCTGGCAGGCATGCGGGCGCTGGCGGTGCTGCCGGACAACATCACCACCGATCACCTGTCGCCGTCCAACGCGATCCTGGCGTCCAGTGCCGCCGGCGAATACCTGGCGAAGATGGGCCTGCCGGAAGAGGACTTCAATTCCTACGCTACCCACCGCGGTGACCACCTGACCGCACAGCGCGCCACCTTCGCCAACCCGAAGCTGTTCAACGAAATGGTGCGCAACGACGATGGCAGCGTGAAGCAGGGTTCGCTGGCGCGCGTGGAGCCGGAAGGCAAGGTGATGCGCATGTGGGAAGCGATCGAGACCTACATGGAGCGCAAGCAGCCGCTGATCATCATCGCCGGTGCCGACTACGGCCAAGGCAGCTCGCGTGACTGGGCCGCCAAGGGCGTGCGCCTGGCAGGTGTGGAAGCGATCGTGGCCGAAGGCTTTGAACGCATCCACCGCACCAACCTGATCGGCATGGGCGTGCTGCCACTGGAGTTCAAGCCGGGCACCACCCGCCTGACCCTGGGCATCGACGGTACCGAGACCTTCGACGTGATCGGCGAGCGCACCCCGCGCGCCGACCTGACCCTGGTCATCCACCGCCGCGACGGCCAGGATGTGATCGTGCCAGTGACCTGCCGCCTGGACAGCGACGAGGAAGTGGCGATCTACGAAGCCGGTGGCGTGCTGCAGCGCTTCGCCCAAGACTTCCTGGAAGGGGCCAAGGTGGCGTGATACCGGCCTGAATGCCTGCCCCCGGAGGCCGGGGGCGGGCTTGTCCGACACCCGGGCAGGGCGCACACTGACTTGGCAAAAACTGCCAATGGAGAGTCTCATGGCCACCATGAACATTTCGCTGACCGACCCGCTCAAGCAGTTCGTGGACGAGGAAGTGCGTGAAGGCGGCTACTCCAGTACGTCGGACTACGTGCGTGACCTGATCCGCCAGCGCCAGCGCAGCAAGGCCGAAGAGCTGCTCAAGCAGTTGATAGCCGAGGGGCTGGCTTCTGGTCCAGGCGTTGCGGTGACGGCCGACACATTCGAGCGCATGCGTCGCGAACTGACCGAAAGGTTGGAGCGTGAAGGCGATTGAATGGCGGCCAAGGGCCGAAGCCGACGCAGCCGATGCCGCGCTGTGGTTTGCACGGCAGGGTGGGCTGGTACTGGGTCGGCGCTTTCTCGCCGAGTTGGAGACCACGCTTCAACGCATCGCCGTGTTTCCAGGCTCGGGTTCCACCCGGCACGCCGACCTCGCAGCACAGCTGCCGGTGCCGTTGCGGTTCATGCTGGTTCCGGGCTTCGAACGCTACCTCGTCTATTACCTCGATCTACCGGACCGCGTGGACATCATGCGTGTGTGGTGCGTTGATCGTGGTCTTGACGCACTGATGCAAGACATTTCCTGAAATTCAAACGCGTGGATTCGACGATGACCTTCCTCCCGCAACTCCGTATTCCCGCCACCTACATGCGCGGCGGCACCAGCAAGGGCGTGTTCTTCCGCCTGCAGGACCTGCCCGAAGCCGCTCAGGTGCCGGGCGCCGCGCGCGATGCGCTGCTGATGCGCGTGATCGGCTCGCCCGATCCGTATGGCAAGCAGACCGATGGCATGGGCGGCGCCACCTCCAGCACCAGCAAGTGCGTGATCATCTCCACCGCCTCGGTGCCGGACCACGACGTGGACTATCTGTACGGCCAGGTCTCGATCGACACCGCCTTCGTCGACTGGAGCGGCAACTGCGGCAACCTCAGTACTGCAGTGGGTCCGTTCGCGATCGCCAATGGGCTGATCGATCCGGCCCGGGTGCCGCGCGATGGCCTGTGCACCGTGCGCATCTGGCAGGCCAACATCGGCAAGACCATCATCGCCCACGTGCCGATGCGCGATGGCGAAGTGCAGGAGATCGGCGATTTCGAGCTGGATGGCGTGACCTTCCCGGCGGCCGAGATCCAGCTGGAATTCATCGATCCGTCCGATGACGGCGATGCGGGCGCGATGTTCCCGACCGGCAATCTCGTCGATACCCTGGAGGTGCCCGGCGTGGGCAGCTTCGAGGTGACCATGATCACGGCCGGCATTCCGACCATCTTCCTCAATGCGGCCGACCTGGGCTACACCGGCACCGAGCTGCAGCCTGCAATCAACGAAGACAAGGCGGCGCTGCAGAAATTCGAGGCCATTCGTGCTTACGGCGCGCTGCGCATGGGCCTGATCCCGAAACTGGAAGACGCCGCGACCCGCCAGCACACGCCGAAGGTGGCATTCGTTGCACCGGCTCAGGACTACGTGTCGTCCAGTGGCAAGGCGATTCCGGCGTCGGCCATCGACCTGCATGCGCGCGCGTTGTCGATGGGCAAGCTGCATCACGCGATGATGGGTACCGCCGCCGTAGCGATCGGCACCGCCGCGGCGATTCCGGGCACGCTGGTCAATCGCGCCGCCGGTGGCGGCGAACGCGAAGCGGTTACGTTCGGTCATCCCTCGGGCACGTTGCGCGTGGGTGCGCAGGCAGGTCTCGTTGACGGCCAGTGGACAGTGACCAAGGCCATCATGAGCCGCAGCGCCCGCGTGCTGATGGAAGGCAAAGTGCGGGTGCCGGCCGAGTGATGCGTTGGTAAACGCCAACCAAGGTTGGCGACTACCGCGCCGCAGAGATCGATTGCTTTGGTAGATGCCAACCTTGGTTGGCATGGTGCACGGGCAACCGTGCACCGCAACGAGGAGATCGACGATGTCCGACAGCCACACCCCATCCAACGAGCGTGCAGCGTGGGATGCGCTGCTGGTGGACATCGTCGATTACGTACGCGACGCCCGCATCGACTCGCCGCTGGCCTTCCAGACCGCGCACTACTGCCTGCTCGACACGCTGGGCTGCGGCCTGGAAGCGCTGGCCTTCCCGGCCTGCAGCAAGCTGCTCGGTCCACTTGTGCCGGGCATCAGCGTGGTCAACGGCGCGCGCGTGCCGGGCACGCACTACGTGCTGGACCCGGTGCAGGCCGCCTTCAACCTCGGCGCAATGGTGCGCTGGCTGGATTTCAACGACACCTGGCTGGCTGCCGAGTGGGGCCATCCTTCCGACAATCTCGGCGGCATCCTGGCTGTTTGCGACTGGCTGGGGCGCAACGCGCAGGCCCTGCGTCGTCCGCCGCCGACCGTGCACGACGTGCTGCTTGCGATGATCAAGGCGCACGAGATCCAAGGCGTGCTGGCGCTGCAGAATTCCTTCAACCGCGTCGGGCTGGACCATGTGGTGCTGGTCAAGGTGGCCACCACCGCGGTGGTCTCGCAGCTGCTCGGGCTGGATCGCGAACGCATGCTCAATGCGCTGTCGCTGGCCTGGGTCGATGGCCAAGCGCTGCGCACCTACCGGCACGCGCCCAACACCGGCTCGCGCAAGAGCTGGGCCGCTGGCGATGCGACCAGTCGTGGCGTGCGTCTGGCGCTGATGGCAGCCAGCGGCGAGATGGGCTATCCCAGCGTATTGAGTGCACCGACATGGGGTTTCGAGGCCGTATCCATGCACGGTCAGGCACTGACGCTGGGGCGACCGCTGGGCAGCTATGTGATGGAGAACGTGCTGTTCAAGATCAGCTACCCGGCCGAGTTCCACGGCCAGACTGCCGTGGAGGCGGCGGTCACGCTGCACCAGCAGCTGCGCGCGATGGAACGGCGGGTCGAGGACATCGCGCACATCGCCATCCGCACCCAGGAAGCCTGCATCCGTATCATCGACAAGCAGGGGCCGTTGCATAACCCGGCCGACCGCGATCACTGCGTGCAGTACATGGTCGCCATCGCGTTGCTGCACGGGCGGTTGGTGGCCGAGGATTACGAGGACGACGTTGCTGCCGATCCGCGCATTGATGCGCTGCGCGCGAAGATGGCCTGCCATGAAGACCCGCAGCTCAGCGCCGATTATCTGGATCCGGACAAGCGCAGCATTGCCAACGGCCTGAGGGTACGCTTCAGCGATGGCATGGAACTGCCGGAGGTGCTGGTGGAGTATCCGCTCGGCCACGCCCGACGCCGCGAGGAAGGCATTCCGCTGCTGATGGACAAGTTCCGCCGGCACCTGGCCCATCGCTTCCCGACCGCCCAGCAGCAGCGCATCTGGGCCGCTTCACTGGACCCGGTGGCGCTGGCCGCGATGCCGGTGACCGACTACGTGGACCTGTACCTGCCGGGGTAGTTTGATCGGTAGTGCCGGCCGCTGGCCGGCAATCCCATCCAACCTGCCATGCCGGTTGCCGGCCAGCGGCCGGCACCACCCGCCCCCGCGGCAATTGCCGAATTCGCGTCAACGCCTTGACGCGGCCTGCCTATAATGGCCACCTCGATCAAGGAGTGACGACATGAGCGGTCCGGCACGGCGGAAGCGGTGGGGATGGGCGGCGGCGGTACTGGCAGGAGGCCTGTTGCTGGGCCTGGCCGGCTGCCGCAACGACAGCGGGCAGTTGCCCAAGGCCAGTGGCGAGGCGATCACCACCAAGGCCGAGCAGGTGAAGGAATTCACCCTTCTGCGCGCCTACCCGGACCAGAAGAATGACGGCCTGTCGCTGGCGCTGGAGTTCTCGCGCCCGCTGGTCGGCACCCAGGATTTCGACACGCTGGTGCGCTTCGAGGAGAAGGTCGGCACCGACGACAGCAGCTGGACGCTGTCCGATGACGGCCTGACCCTGCGCTACCCGTTCGTCGAGGCCGGCAAGGAATTCAGCCTGGTGGTCTCGCCGGACCTGCTGGCCGCCGATGGCAGCCGGCTGGGCAAGGAACTGAAGCAGAAGGTGTTCAGCGGCGAGCTGAAGCCGGTGGTTGGGTTCGCCTCGCAGGGCAGCGTGCTGCCGGCCAAGGACAGCCGTGGCCTGCCGGTGGTCTCGGTGAACGTGCCGGAAGTGGACGTCGAGTTCCTGCGCGTGCGCGAGAAGGACCTGCCGACCTTCTTCAGCCAGTACCAGCGCGGTGGCCGCCGTGGCAGCTGGGAGCTCAGCAGCGACTACGAGCGCAGCCCGATCAACAAGCTGGCCGAGCCGGTCTACGTCAACCGCTTCATCCTTGGCGGCAAGCAGAACGAGCGGGTGCTGACCTACCTGCCGACCCAGGACATCAAGGAACTGCAGGAGCCGGGCCTGTACTTCGCACTGCTCAAGCGCACCGGCGACTATGAGGGCGAATTCGATACCGCGTTCTTCTCGGTCAGTGACATCGGCCTGCACACCCGCGCCTACAAGGACAAGCTGTTCGTGCATACCGCCGGTCTCAAGGACGGCGCGCCGCTGAAGGGCATCGACCTGCGCGTGCTCGACGCCAAGGGCGAGGTGGTGCTGAAGGGCAGCACCGACGGCAACGGCAATGCGCTGCTGAACTACACCCTGGATGCCACCCACGTGCTGGTCGCCAGCAGCGGCAAGGACACCAGCTTCCTGCCGTTCAACCAGCCAGCGCTGGACCTGAGCGAATTCGCCGTGGCCGGCCGCGACAACGCATGGTTCGATGTCTATGCCTGGTCCGGCCGCGACCTGTACCGCCCGGGCGAGACCGTGCGCCTGTCCGCGCTGCTGCGTGACAACGATGGCAAGCCGGTCAAGGCGCAACCGGTGTTCCTGCGCCTGAAGCAGCCCGACGGCAAGACGTTCCGCGAGACCCGCCTGCAGCCGGGTGACCAGGGCTACATCAATTTCGAGCAGGTGATCCCCGCCGAGGCGCCGACCGGGCGCTGGCAGGTCGAGTTCCGCACCGACCCGGCCAGCAAGGAAGCGATCCAGGGCATGACCCTGCGCATCGAGGAGTTCCTGCCCGAGCGCATGAAACTGGACCTGGACAGCGCGCAGAAGACGCTGAAGCCGGGTGAGGACCTGCGCCTGCAGGCCAATGGTGCCTATCTGTACGGGGCACCGGCCGATGGCAACCGCTTCACCGCGCGCATGGCGGTGGCCGCCGAGCAGCAGCCGGTGGAAGGCCTGCCGGGCTACTTCTTCGGTGACCCGACCCTGCAGCTGCCGCGCGAAGCCAAGGACATGATCGACACCACGCTGCCGGCCAACGGCCAGCTGCGCGAGGACGTGGCATTGCCGGAAGAGGCGGCCAAGGCCAAGGCACCGATTGCCGTGGTGCTGTCCGGCAGCCTGTATGAAACCGGTGGCCGCACGGTCACCCGTACCCTGAAGCGGGTGATGTGGCCGGCCAACGCGCTGGTCGGCGTGCGCCCGCTGTTCAACCCCGAGGACGGTGCCGACTCCAACGGCAACGCGCGCTTCGAGCTGATGCGCGTGGATGCCACCGGCGCGCCGCAGCCGGCCAAGGGCCTGAAGATCACCCTGGTGCGGGAACTGCGCGACTACCACTGGACCTTCAACGACAACCGTTGGGACTACGATTTCACCCGCCGTTTCGAGAACAAGGAAACGCGCACCGTCGATGCCGGCGGCAGCGCGGTCGCCTTCGATTTCCCGGTGGAGTGGGGCGAGTACCGCGTGGACGTGTTCGATCCGTCCACCGGCCTGACCAGCCGCTACCCGTTCCGCGCCGGCTGGAGCTGGGGCGATGACAACCGTGGCCTGGACGCGCGCCCGGACAAGGTCAAGCTGGGCCTGGACAAGACCGGCTACAAGGCCGGCGACACCCTGGAAGTGACGGTGACCCCGCCGCATGCCGGCAAGGGCATCCTGATGGTCGAGACCGACCGCATGCTGTACGTGCAGGACATCGAGGCCAAGCCGGGTTCGACCTTCAAGATTCCGGTCACCGCTGACTGGGAACGCCACGACGTCTACATCACCGCGCTGGTGTTCCGTGGCGGCAGTGCGCCGAGCAAGATCACTCCGGCCCGTGCCGTGGGTGTGGTGCATGTGCCGATGGACCGCAAGGGCCGCACCGTGGCCGTCGGCCTGGCCGCGCCCAAGCAGATGCGCCCGGAGCAGGACCTGCCGGTGACGGTCAGCGCACCACAGTTGGCCGGCAAGATGGCGCACGTCACCGTCTCGGCGGTGGACGTGGGCATCCTCAACATCACCCGTTTCCCGGTGCCCGACGCCGGCGCGCACTTCTTCGCCCAGCGTCGCCTCGGCATCGATGCCTATGACATCTACAGCCGGGTGATCGAGAGCTTCGATGGTGGCAGCGGCAAGCTGAAGTTCGGTGGCGACATGGCACTGCAGGCATTGCCGCAGGCCAAGCGCCCGACCGCGCGCGTGCAGACCGTGGACCTGTTCTCCGGCCCGGTGCAGCTCGATGCCAAGGGCAATGCCCGCATCCGCCTGAAGGTGCCGGATTTCAACGGCACCCTGCGGGTGTCGGCGCTGGTCTACAGCGATGACCAGTACGGCAAGCGCGACGTGGAAACCATAGTACGCGCGCCGATCCTGGCCGAAGCCAGCATGCCGCGCGTCCTGGCCCCGGGCGACCGCAGCACCGTGACCCTGGACGTGCAGAACTTCACAGGCAAGCCGGGGCAGTTCAACGTGAAGGTGGAAAGCGAGGGCCCGTTGAACTTGGGTGAGGGCAGCCGCAGCGTGCAGTTGAATGCCGATGCCAAGACCACGCTGAGTTTCCCGCTGTCCGCGCGTGAGGGCCACAGCGTGGCCAAGGTGCGGGTGCGGGTGGACGGCAACGGCTTCAAGGCCGATCGCCGTTACGACCTGCCGGTGCGTGCGGCGTGGCCGCAGGTTCTGCGCTCGCAGGTGCGCACGCTTGATCCGTTGGCCGCGGTCAGCCTCGACAACAGCCTGACCGATGGCCTGATGTCGGAGTCGGTCAATGCCCGCCTGCTGGTCAGCCCGCTGCCGCCGATTCCGTTCGCCAGTGCACTGCAGGGCGCGCTGAATTATCCATATGGCTGTGCCGAGCAGACCACCAGCAAGGGTTACGCGGCGCTGATCCTGGACCAGGCGACGTCGTCGATGCTCGGTGCCGACGGCCTGGATGCCAAGACCCGTCGCGAGCGCATGGAAGGTGCGTTCGGTCGCCTGGCGTCGATGCAGGTGGCCAACGGCAACTTCTCGATGTGGGGTGACGACGGCTACGTGAACCCGTGGCTGACCCCGTACATCGCCGAGTTCCTGCTCGACGCCAAGGATGCCGGTTTCGCGGTGCCCGACAACGTGCTGCAGAAGGCGCTCAACCGGCTTAGCGAGGATCTGCTGTCCGGCGGCAACCAGTTCTACGGCCAGGACGACCGCGAGAAGCTGAAGTTCGCCAACCAGGCCTATTCGGGCTACGTGCTGGCCCGGGTCAACCGTGCACCGCTCGGTACCCTGCGCACGCTGTACGACAACGAGCGCAGCAAGGCGGTGGGCGGCCTGTCGCTGGTCCATCTGGGCGTGGCGTTGTCGCTGCAGGGCGATGCCAAGCGTGGCCAGGCCGCGCTGGCGGCGGCCTTCGCCAAGTCCAGCAGCGAGCGCCCGTCGTACTTCGGCGACTACGGCAGTGCGATCCGCGATGACGCGCTGATGATCGCGCTGACCCACGAGAACAAGCTGGCCAAGCCCGCCTGGGACGCACGTGCGGTCGATCTCGGCCGTGGCCTGGATGCCCGTCGCAATGCCGGCTGGATGTGGCTGAGCACGCAGGAACAGGTGGCGATTGCACGTCTCGGCAAGGCGCTCGCCGCCAACCAGAAGGCGCTGGTGGCCGGTGAACTGGTGATCGGTGGCAACAGCGAAGCCATCGGCGAGCGCAAGCTGTTCGGCCGCAACTTCAGCGCCAGTGAGCTGGCCAGCGGTGTGCGCTTCACCCCGCAGGGGCAGCCGCCGATGTTCGCCAGCATCGACGTGGCCGGCATCCCGCGCAGCGCACCGACGCCGGACAACAGCGTGCTGGGTATTGAACGGAGCTACTTCGGTACCGATGGCAAACCGTGGTCGCCGCGACCGCTGAAGGAAGGCGAAGCACTGATCGTGCGCGTCACCGTCACCGCCGACACCACGATGCCCGATGCGCTGCTGACCGACCTGCTGCCGGCGGGCCTGGAGATCGAGAACTTCAACCTGGGCGACGCCAAGCAGTGGGCCGATGTGGTGGTCGATGGCATCACCATCAGCGACCGCGGTGAAGCGGCCGATACCAAGCACGAGGAGTTCCGCGACGACCGCTACGTGGCTGCGCTGAAGCTCTCGCGTGGCAGCAAGGCCAACGTGTTCTACCTGGTGCGCGCGGTGACCCCGGGTACCTACTCGGTGCCGCCACCGCTGGTGGAGGACATGTACCGGCCGCAGCTGCGCGGCGTTGGCCGCAGCAACCCGACCACGATCACGGTGGTACAGCCGTGACCGCGCGGACGGGCCGCGACGGCGCGGCCCGTCCTGCTGGCAACCTGCAATGAAGAACAGGATGACGACCCGGTTGGCAGCCCTGCGCCGCCGGCTGCAGCCTCTGTGGCCGTGGCTGCGCTGGGGCATGGCCGCCACGCTGGCGCTGCTGCTGGTGCTGGATTTCGCCTTCCCGCCCCCGCTGCCGAAGCAGCGCGAAACCAGCACTCTGGTGGTGGCCGCCGACGGCACGCCACTGCGTGCGTTCGCCGATGCCGAGGGCGTGTGGCGTTATCCTGCCTCGATCGACAGCGTCTCGCCGCTGTACCTGCAGGCGTTGCTGACCTACGAAGACCGCTGGTTCTGGCGCCATCCGGGGATCAACCCGGTGGCGATGCTGCGTGCCAGCGGCCAGCTGCTGCGCGGCGGCCGCATCGTGTCCGGCGGTTCGACCCTGACCATGCAGGTGGCGCGCATTCTCGACCCGCACTCGCGCACGCCTTGGGGCAAACTCAAGCAGATGCTGCGCGCGGTGCAGCTGGAAGTGCATCTGAGCAAGCAGCAGATCCTGGCCCTGTATCTGGAGCGCGCGCCTTACGGCGGCACCATCGAGGGCGTGGAAGCGGCCAGCTGGGCCTACCTGGGCAAGCCGGCGGCGCAGCTGTCGCATGCCGAGGCCGCGTTGCTGGCGGTGCTGCCGCAGGCGCCAAGCCGGCTGCGCCCGGACCGCCATCCGGAAGCGGCGCAGAAGGCGCGCGACAAGGTGCTGTCACGCATGGCCGAACTGGGTGCGTGGACGCCGGAGGAAGTGGAGGACGCGCGCATCGAGAACGTGGTGGCGCGCTCGCTGCGGCCGCCGCTGCATGCGGCACTGCTGGCGCAGCGACTGCATTCAGCGCAGCCGGGCAAAGCGCGCATCCAGAGCAGCATTGATATCGGCCTGCAGCGCACGCTGGAAGAGCGCGTGGCCAGCTACTTCTCGACGCTGCCAGAACGCACCTCGGCCGCCCTGCTGGTGGTCGACAACCAGACCCTGCAGGCACGTGCCTATGTGGGCACCCTGTCCTTCGGCGACCGCCAGCGGCTCGGCCACGTGGACATGGTGCAGGCCTGGCGCTCGCCGGGCTCCACGCTCAAGCCGTTCCTGTATGCGATGGCGCTGGATGATGGCCTGATCCATTCGGAAAGCCTGCTGGTGGATGCGCCGCAGAGTTTCGGCAGCTACCGCCCCGGCAACTTCGACATGGCCTTCAACGGGCCGATCGGCGCGTCCAGCGCTTTGCGGTTGTCACTGAACGTGCCCTCGGTGGACCTGCTGCAGCGGGTCGGCGCCGCGCGCTTCGCTGCACGTCTGTCGCACGCGGGCATCCAGCTGCGCTTCCCGCCAGGCAGTACGCCCAATCTGTCGCTGATCCTGGGCGGCACCGGCGCGCGGTTGGAAGACCTGGTCGGCGCGTTCGCCGCGCTCAACCGCAACGGCATCGCCGGGCGCGTGCGCTACACCGATGACGAACCGATGATCGAGCGGCGCCTCGCTTCGCCCGGCGCCAGCTGGATCGTGCGCGAGATGCTGGAATCGAATCCGCGGCCGGGGTACAGCGTCGGGACGTTCGATGTCGGTGGCCGCCCGCGCGTGGCGTGGAAGACCGGCACCAGCTACGGGTACCGCGATGCGTGGGCGATTGGCAGCACCCGCCACTACACCGTGGGCGTGTGGGTGGGCCGACCGGACGGCACACCGCTACCGGGCCAGTACGGCGCGGTGACCGCGCTGCCGCTGATGTTCGAGGTGGTGGACAGCCTGCCGCGCCAGCGCGGTGATTCGGCGGCCGCGCCGATGCCGGCCAGCGTCAGCCAGGAAGACATCTGCTGGCCGACTGGTGAGCGTGCCGAAGGCCTGCCTGCTGCGCTCTGCCAGCGGCTGATGCCAGCCTATCTGCTGGAAGGCGCGGCACCACCGACCTTCCCCGAGCGCGAAGCACGGCGCTGGCAACCAGGTCGGCAGCGCTACCTTGCCGATGCGCGTACCGGTCTGCGCGTGTCAGCCGATTGCCGCTTGCCGCACGAAGAAGTCGCGCGCGAGATCGCGCGCTGGCCAGCGTTGCTGTCGCCATGGCTGTCCAAGGCCACGCGCGAAGCCTCGCAGCTCCCGGCGCTGTCGCCGGACTGCCGTGATGATGGCCGCGAGGCCAGCGTTGCGCTGCACATCGATGGGCTCAACGATGGCGCCACGCTGGCGCGCGCGCCGAATTCGGAACATGGCGTACGACTGCAGCTGCGCGCGCTGGGCAGCGAGCAGGCGGTGGAGTGGCTGCTGGATGGACGCTGGATTGCACAGACCCACGGCGCGCAGCTGATGCAGCGAGAGTTCGCCGAACCCGGCACGCACACCCTGACCGCGTTGGCAGCCGACGGCGCCTGGACGCAGGTGCGGTTCAACGTCCTGCGCTAGATGCCGACCTTGGATGGCACTTCCCGCATGTTGTCACGCTGCTGTAGAGCCGAGCCCATGCTCGGCTCTACAACGCCGTAGATGGCAGCGATCGCGTGGCGTAGCGACTACTCCCCGATCCACCCATCCAGCAGGTCGGCGAACTCGTCGGCGTGCTCTTCTTCCTGCGCCAGGATCTCTTCAAGGATGCGCTTGGTGGTGGTATCGCGGTCACCGATGAAGTTGATCATCTCGCGATAGCTGTCGATGGCGATGCGCTCGGCCACCAGGTTCTCGCGCACCATGTCGCGCAGGTCGCTGCCTTCCTTGTATTCGGCGTGCGAACGCGCGGTCAGCGTATCCGGGTTGAGATCCGGCTCGCCGCCCAGCTGGACGATGCGCTCGGCCAGCTTGCCGGCATGCGCCTGCTCCTGCTGTGCATGCTCGAGGAACTCGGCTTTCACCGCGTCGGCCAGCATGCCCTTGGCCATGAAGTAGTGCCGGTAGTAGCGCAGAACGCAGACGTACTCGGTGGCCAGTGCGTCGTTGAGCAGCTTGATCACCACCTCGCGGTCAGCGCTGTAGCTGTCGGTGATCGCACCATCTTCGATGTTGCGCCGGGCGCGTTCGCGCAGGGTCTTGCGGTCGCTGATGCCGGCAATTTCCGCGGCGGGCTTGCTGGCTTTGGCTGGCTGCGTGGACATGGCTGGCCGTTTCCTTCTGCGGTGGGGAATCAGGTGGGGAGATGCTCCAGCACGTACTCGGCCGAAGACACTTCGAACTGGCCGGGCTGTTCAACCCAGGCCTCTCGAACTACGCCGTCGTCGACGTACAGGGCAAAACGACGCGAGCGGATTCCCATGCCCGACGCGCTCGCATCAAGCTCCAGACCCAAGGCGCGGGTCAGCTCGGCATTGCCGTCGGACAGCATCAGAAGGCCGTCGGGCACGCTCTGGTCGGCGGCCCAGGCCTTCATCACGAACGGGTCGTTGACGGCCATGCAGTAGACGTCGACGCCGCGCTGGCGGAAGGCCTCGAACTTTTCGACGTAGCCGGGAAGGTGACGTGCCGAGCACGTCGGGGTGAACGCGCCGGGCACGGCGAACAGCACCACCTTGCGCGCATCGAACAACGAATGCGTATCAAGCGTTTCAATGCCCTCGCGGATGCGCTTGAGGGTCACTTCCGGAATGCGGTCGCCGACATGGATGGTCATGGGAACTCCTTGCTGGGGCAGGCTAGTGGGCCGGATGGGAGAGGGGCGTCAAGACATTGGAAACCCGGTGTGCAGGCTCCATCTTCCGGCTTTGTGGCAGGGGCTTCCAGCCACAGCGTGGCGCACGGGGATGGCAGCCGCATTGCGCAGGATCAGTCGGCCTCACCGGGGCCGCACGAGGGGCGGCGTAGCCTCGCAGGCGCGTAGAATGAACCCGGGGCGGCGCCACCGGCGCGGCCGAAGCGAATCGAGGTAGCTGGATGGAATTCAAGGATTACTACGCCACCCTGGGGGTGGAACCGAGCGCGGGCGAGGCGGAGATCAAGACCGCCTACCGCCGGCTGGCGCGCAAGTACCACCCGGACGTCAGCAAGGAGGCCGGGGCCGAAGACAAGTTCAAGGCGGTCAACGAGGCCTACGAGGCGCTGCGCGATCCGGAAAAGCGTGCGGCCTATGACCAGCTGCGCGCGCAGGGCTATCGCCCGGGCGAGGAGTTCAACGTGCCGCCGAACTACGGCGGCGCCGGTGGTTTCAATTTTGAGGAAGTGTTCGGTGGCGGCGGCCCCAACGGCGGCTTCAGCGACTTCTTCGAAAGCCTGTTCGCGCGCCAGCGCGGTGGAGCGGGCGCGGGGGGCGGTCCGGGCTTCAGCAGCCAGGGCCATGCGCCCAACCGCGATACCCGCGCCAAGCTGTCGGTGCCACTGGAAGCGGCCTACAGCGGCGACAGCCTGCGCATCACCGTCAACGGCAAGCAGCTGGACGTGCGCGTGCCCAAGGGCATCCGCCCGGGCCAGGTGATCCGCTTGGCAGGGCAGGGCAACCATGGCGGCAATCTGCTGCTGGAGGTGGAATACGCCGCCCACCCGCAGTTCGAGGTCGATGGTCGCAACATCCTCTATACGCTGCCGCTCACGCCGTGGCAGGCCGCGCTGGGCACCAGCATCAGCGTGCCGACCCTGGGTGGTGCGGTGGAACTCAAGATTCCGGCCGATTCCGATGCCGGCCGCAAGCTGCGCCTGCGTGGCCGTGGCCTGCCGGGCAGCCCGGACGGCGACCAGATCGTCGAAATCGAGATCGTGGCCCCGGCTGCGACCGATGAGGCTCAGAAGAAGGCGTACCGCAATCTGGCCAAGGCGTTCGGCGAGACCATTTGAAGGTGGTGCCGGCCGCTGGCCGGCAACTTCATTGCCCTGGACGGTGATGCGTGGTTGCCGGCCAGCGGCCGGCAACACCGCGCGCGTCTCAGCCCTGGCCCGCGAACACGCGCTCCAGCACCTCGGACAGCTCGTCCTCCGAGAACGGCTTGGTGATGTAGGCCTTGGCGCCCTGGCGCATGCCCCACATGCGGTCGGTGTCCTGGTCCTTGGTGGTCACCAGGATCACCGGGATATGCCGGGTCGCCTCGTCGCGGGCGAGGGTACGGGTGGCCTGGAAGCCGTTGAGGTTGGGCATCACCACGTCCATCAGGACCAGGTCGGGCAGCTCGGCCTTGGCGGTTTCGACCCCGGCGGCGCCATCGGTGGCGGTCAGGATCTGGTGCCCGAGCTTCTCGACGATGCGCTGTATCCCCAACAGCTGCGACGGTGAGTCGTCGACGATCAGAATGCGTGCCATGTTGTTCCCCATGTAATGCCCGCAGTGTAGTGCGGGCCCATTACCGGCGGGAGGGCCGCGTCTGCCGTCCGTCGCCTGCCTGCGACGTTCAGTCGATCCGTACCACGGTGCGACCCAGCGAACCGCCCGCCAGCATCCGTTCGAATACGGCAGGAAGGCCATCGAGGCCGACTTCGGCGGTGCAGATGCGGTCCAGGTGCTGCGGCTTCCAGTCACTACCCAGCCGCGACCACACTTCCTCACGCAGTCCGCGTGGCGCATTGGCCGAGGACACGCCCAGCAGCGAGACACCGCGCAGGATGAACGGCATCACCGTCATGTCCAGCGTCGGACTGGCTGCCAGGCCGGCACTGACCACGCTGCCGTAGGGCACGGTCTGCGCCAGCAGGCTGGCCAGCATGTCGCCTCCGGCATTATCGAGGCCACCCCCGAAGCGCGCCGACTGCAGCGCGCCGGTGTCGGCCAGCGCGTCGCGCGGCAGTACCTCGGTGGCGCCGATGCTGCGCAGGAATCCTGCCTGGTCCGGCTTGCCGCTGACCGCGTGCACGCTGTAGCCGGCACGGCTGAAGATTGACAGCGCCAGCGCACCGACACCGCCGCTGGCACCGGTGACCGCCAGCGGGCCGAGTCCCGGGGTCTGCCGGTTGTCCTGCATGCGCAGCAGGGCCAGCGCCGCAGTGAAGCCGGCGGTGCCCAGCACCATCGCCTCGCGTGGGGTCAGCCCGGCCGGCTGGGCGATCACCGCGCGCGATTCCAGCCGCACGTACTGACTGTAGCCGCCATCGCGGGTCTCGCTGAGGCCGCAGCCGGTGGCCAGCACCGCGTCGCCTTCACGCCAGTCCGGGTCGGTGCTGGCGACCACGGTGCCGGCCACATCGATGCCGCCCACCAGCGGGAAGCGGCGCAGGATCTTCCCTTTTCCAGTACCGGCCAGCGCGTCCTTGTAGTTGACCGAGGACCAGTGGGCGCGGATCAGCACCTGGCCGGGGTTGAGGTCGTCGACCCCGAGCCGGACCAGGCCGCTGCGATAGCCGGCGTCGTCGTTTTCGATGCGGAAGGCGGTGAACGGGGTGGTGGGGGCCATCGGCGTTGCCTGACTTCGAGGAAAACGCCACCTTACCCCGTTGCCCCCCTTTCGATCCTGCCGATCCGCCCCATCTTGTATGATCGGTGATGGTTTCACGGCTGGCGGTGCGGGAAGGGCCCGCGCCGCAGCCCAAATCTTGATGGAGCGTGCATGGCCTGGAATACACCCGGCGGCAACAAGGGCGGACAAGGCCCCGAGGACAATCGACGCGGGCCGTTCGGGTCACGCGGCGGTGGCAATGGTGGTGGCTGGGGCGGTTTGCCCGGGCCGCTGAAGGACCTGTTCGACGGCGGCATCGTGCGTTGGGTGGTGGCAGCCGTGGTGCTGCTGGTGCTGTTCTCCAGCTTCCAGCTGATCGGCGAACAGCAGCGCGGTGTGGTGCTGCGCTTCGGCCAGTTCTCGCGCATTCTGCAGCCCGGCCCGAACTTCAAGCTGCCCTGGCCGATCGAATCGGTCACCAAGGTCAATGCCACCGAGATCAAGACGTTCTCGATCCAGGTGCCGGTGCTGACCCGCGACGAGAACATCGTCAACGTCTCGCTGAACGTCCAGTACCGCATCGACGATCCGCAGCAATACCTGTTCGGCACCGTGGATGCCAACCAGGTGCTGGAGCAGTCGGCGCAGAGCGCCGTGCGCGAGGAAGTTGGCCGCGCCGACCTCAACGCCGTGCTGAACAACCGTGGTCCGCTGGCCGTCGCCGCCGAGGAGCGCCTGCAGGCGCTGCTGAAGGCGTTCAAGACCGGCCTGACCGTGACCGGCCTGACCCTGCAGGACGCCCGTCCGCCGGAGGAAGTGAAGCCGGCCTTCGACGAGGTCAACGGTGCCCAGCAGGTCAAGGAACGCCTGATCAACGAGGCCCAGGCCTATGCCGCCAAGGTCGTGCCGGAAGCCCGGGGCCAAGCCTCGCGCGCCCGTACCACTGCCGAAGGCTACAAGCAGGCCGTGGTGTCCAAGGCCGAGGGTGACGCGCAGCGCTTCAGCCTGTTGCAGGCCCAGTACAAGGACGCTCCGGAAGTGACCCGCAAGCGCCTGTGGCTGGAGACCGTGCAGCAGGTGCTGAGCGAGAACCGCAAGGTGATCGGTGGCGATGGCCGCCAGCTGATCTACGTGCCGATGACCGGCGATACCCGTCCCAGCACGTCGGCTCCGGCCGCAGTGGCCAACCCGGACGTGGTGATGCCGTCGCTGCCGGGTGCAGCGGCGGAAGCTTCCCGTGATCCGGGCCGGCCGGTGGGCCGCCCGACCGGGCGACCGAGCGGCCGTGAGGAGGGCAGCCGATGAAGAGTCCTATCTGGATCGCCGTGATCGTGGCGGTGGTGCTGGGCCTGCTCGGCTCGGTGTACGTGGTCCGTGAGGACCAGACCGCCATGGTGCTGAACCTGGGCAAGGTGGTGCGTTCGGACATCAAGCCGGGCCTGCACTTCAAGGTGCCGGTGGTGGAAACGGTGAAGGTCTTCGACCGCCGCTTCCAGGTGCTCGACACTGCGCCGGCGCGCTACTTCACCGCCGAGCAGAAGGACGTCAGCGTCGACTTCTTCGCCATCGGCTACATCTCCAACGTGGGTGACTACTTCCGTGCCACCGGCGGCGACCCGCGTGTGGCCAACGCCCGCCTGGCGCCGATCATCACCGACTCGCTGCGCAACCAGATCAACTCGCGCACCCTGCAGCAGCTGGTGTCCGGCGACCGCAGTGAGCTGATCGCCGAGCAGCTGAAGGGCATCAACGAAGCGGTGGCTGGCCTGGGCATGCAGATGATCGACCTGCGCATCAAGCAGGTGGACCTGCCGACCGACAGCCAGGTGATCAACGACGTGTACGAGCGCATGCGCGCCCAGCGTAAGCAGGAAGCGGCCAAGCTGCGTGCGGAGGGCGAGGAGCAGTCGCTGACCATCCGTGCCCAGGCCGACCGCGACAGCACTGTGCTGATCGCCGAGGCCGAGCGTGATGCGCAGCGCCTGCGCGGTGAAGGCGATGCCGAGGCGGCCCGCATCTATGGCAAGGCCGGCTCGGCCGATCCGTCGTTCTATGCGTTCTATCGCAGCCTGGAGGCCTACCGTGGCTCCATGACCGACGGCAATGGCGTGATCGTGCTCGACAAGAACGCCCCGTTCCTGCAGTACCTGAAGAACGACCGCTGAGGTCGCAGGGCACTACCCCACGGGGCCCGGCCAGACGCCGGGCCCCGTGCTTTTTCCGGAGTCCCCCATGAAAGATCTGTTCGCCGCCGTCTGCCTGGTCGCGGTGCTGGAAGGCCTGTTCCTGTTCGTGGCGCCGTTCGCCTGGAAGCGCATGGCCGAACGCCTGCTGGACCTGCCCAGCCCGGCCCTGCGCAGCTTCGGTGGGCTGGTGCTGCTGGCCGGCCTGAGCCTGCTGTGGTGGGCGCGGCATTGAGAGGGTAGTGCCGGCCAGCAGCACC
>NZ_JAPTFO010000053.1:0-32913 GCF_030985515.1 Stenotrophomonas sp. Sm10 | reverse complement strand
GGGGGGGGGTTTTTTTGTTCCTAATTCCCCTGTCGGGCCGCGCCCACGCTCGGCTGCCCTGCACAGGCCGCCGAGCATTGGGCTCGGCGCTACACCTTTCCGGCCGGCTTCTTCGGCGGATCGTCACAGATGCGGTGCTGGACCACGGTTCCACCCGCCTTCCACTCCTTCACCACCCGGCAGCGCTCCCTGGGCTTGACCGCCCTGGCCGCTGCAGCATCCGCCTCATCGGCAGCGGCGGCCTGCTGTCGTTCCAGCCATGCGGACGACGGTGACACCGGTGTGGCCGGTGCCGGCCCCGCAAGCAATGCCAGCGCGACCAGCATCACCGCCCTCATGCCGCCACCGGGCCGCCGCCGAGCAGGCGCGCGGGCAGCATGAACAGCGCGCGCAGGAACGCAAACAGCGCCGAGAACGTGATGCCGACCAAGCGGAACGGCAGGCTCAGCAACCAGACAAACGGCCACGCGATCAGGGCGAGGACCGCCAGCGGCCAGCACAGCACGAACAGCACGCACCACACACCGAGCGCGAACAGGGTCTTCATCACGGTCTCCTTGTGGCGGCACCTTGCCGCCTGCCGACACGTTGGCGCCCTGCCCTTGCCGCGCGCAAACGGTTTGCGACGAAACCGGGCTGGGGGCGATGAAACCGACCCAGCGCCGGTGCAACGCCGAGCCCATGCCCGGCTGCGCTTCGTGGCGACCGCATGGAACCGGCGCTGCACGGGGGCGCCGACAGCGGCTCCTGCCGCTGCCTTGGGCTCTACAGCGCCCGATGGCGGTTGCCGGCCAACGGCCGGCACGACCGTTACTCGAACGAACCGACCGAATCGTGGGCCAGGTTGTCGAATCGGGTGTATTCGCCAAAGAACTTCAGCTTGCACGAACCGGTCGGGCCACCACGGTGCTTGCCGATGATGATCTCGGCCAAGCCCTTGTCTGGCGAATTTTCCTTGTTGTAGTAATCGTCGCGGTAGATGAAGACGATCATGTCCGCGTCCTGCTCGATTGCGCCCGATTCGCGAAGGTCGGCCATCACCGGGCGCTTGTCGGTACGCGTTTCCAGCGAGCGGTTGAGCTGCGACAACGCGATCACTGGAACGTTCAGTTCCTTGGCCAGGCCCTTCAGCGAACGCGAGATTTCCGAGATTTCAGTCGCGCGGTTCTCGCTGTTGCCCGGCACGCTCATCAGCTGCAGGTAGTCGATCACCACCAGGCCCAGGTCATGCTCGCGCTTGAGGCGGCGGCACTTGGAACGCAGCACTTCAGGCGACACGCCGGGCGTGTCGTCGATGAAGATCTTGGTTTCCTTCAGCATCTTGATTGCGCTGGTGACACGGCTCCAGTCCTCGTCTTCCAGCTGGCCGGTACGCAGGCGCTGCGCGTTGATGCGGCCATTGGAGGAAATCAGGCGCATCGCCAACTGCGCGGCCGACATTTCCATCGAGAACACGGCCACGCCTTTCTTCGATTTGATCGCTGCGTACTCGGCGATGTTCAGTGCGAAGGTGGTCTTGCCCATGGCCGGGCGCGCGGCAAGGATGATCAGGTCGGTCGGCTGCAGGCCGGAGGTCATTGCGTCGAAATCGGTATAACCGGTCGGCAGGCCGGTAATGTTGCCGCCGTTCTCGAAACGACTGCGCAGCTCTTCGAAGGCATCCTTCAGTGCACCGGGCATCGCCACGAAATCGGTACGGCCGCGTGCGCCCTGTTCGGCGATGGCGAACACGCTCTTTTCTGCCGAGGCCAGCAGCTCGCTGCTGTCACGCCCTTCGGGCTGGAAGCCGTCGTTGACGATATCCGTGCCGACCTGGATCAGCTGCCGCAGCACCGCCTTGTCACGCACGATCTCGGCATAGGCCACGATGTTGGCGGCTGACGGCGTGGTACTGGCCAGCTCGACCAGGTAGGCGCCATCACCCACCAGTTCCATCTTGCCCTGCGATTCGAACCACTCGCCCAAGGTCACCGCATCGAACGGCCGCTCGCGCTCGGACAGCTCACGGATTGCGCGATAGATCATCTGGTGGTCGCGGCGGTAGAAGTCGCTTTCGGTCAGCTGGTCATTGACCCGGTCGTAGGCCTCCGGGGCCAGCATCAGGCCACCCAGCACCGCCTGCTCGGCTTCCACCGAATGCGGCGGTACCCGCAGCTGGTCGATGCGCGACTCGTCGCGTTCGCGATCGAAGCCATCACCGCGCTCTCTGCGGTTGGAACGGAAGCCGGGGCGAGCGGACATGCTGCGATGTTTCCTGCAAAAGTGGGCGAGACGAGTGTAGGCATGTGCCGCCCCCGGCGGCGATGGACAAGCCTGTGGATAAACCGTGGGAAAACGGGGGATATCCGCCGGTACCTGGCCAGACTGGCGTGGGAGCGTCGCACTGCCTGCGACGGGCGCCGTTGCGGCGCCCGAGCACGCATTATCGCAGATGGGGGTGTCGACCGCTGGCGTCAATCGCCCTTGACGTGCACCGCGATCAGCGCCAGGAACCGGTCCATATAGCCCTGCAGGAATTTCTGCGTGCCCTCGTTGTGGACCGTGCCGTCGGCATCGATCAGGCCGTCCTTGAAATGAATGAATGCCTCTGGCTGGCCGAGCACGTGCATGTCCAGGAAGGCCAGGCTGTTGCGCAGATGCTGCTGGGCCACGGCGGTGCCGATCTGGCCGATGGAGGCGCCGATCACCGCCGCCGGCTTGCCGGCAAACGCACTGTCACCATACGGGCGCGATCCGATATCGATGGCGTTCTTGAGCACGCCGGGCACCGACCGGTTGTACTCGGGTGTCACGAACAGCACCGCGTCGGCGGCGCGCACCTGGTCCTTCAGCCGGGTGCCCTGCGGCGGATAATCGGCGTCGAAATCCTGGTCGTACAACGGCAGATCGCCGATCTGCACATACTGGAAGCGCGCGCGATCACCGGCGAGCTTCTCCAGCGCATGGGCCAGCTTGCGGTTGCAGGAATCCTTGCGCAGGCTGCCAACGAACACGGCGATGGTGGGGACGGACATCGGGACATACTCCTCACGGTGCGGGAGCACCAGCCTAGTCGCCGGGCCCTTGCAGGCCGGTGAAGATCAGCCGCCCGTCACGCCCGCACGCACCTGCCGCCAATGCGCCTGCCAGGCCTGGAACATCAGCACGTTCCACAGATGGGTATGCCACTTGCGCTGGCCGCCGAGGAACTGCTGCCACAGCGGCTGTATGGCGGCCGCCGACAGCACGCCCTCCCGCTCCAGCCGTGCCGGCTGCAACAGGTCTTCGGCCCACGGCCGCAGGTCGCCCTTCAGCCAATCACTGACCGGTGCGCCGAAACCGCGCTTGGGACGGTGCACCATCGACTGCGGCACATAACGGCCCAGCACGCGCTTGAGCAGCACCTTGCTGGTGGTCTCACTGCGCTTGAAGCCCAGCGGCAGCGACCAGGCGAACTCGGCCACGCGTGAATCCAGCAACGGTGCGCGCGCTTCCAGGCTGACCGCCATCGAGGTCCGGTCGACCTTGCACAGCAGATCATCCGGCAGGTAGGTCAGGTAATCGGCCAGCATCATCGCGTCGGCCGGTGTGCCGGCGCCGTGCAACGGATCGGCCAGATCATAGAAGCTGCCGGCAGCCTGCGCGCCGGGCACTGCCGCTGTCGGGTCGCGCCAGCGCGAGATGCGGTTGCGGTACACATCACCGATGCCACGCGCGCCGGACTCGGCCAACAGCGCGGCCAGGCCGCCGGTACGCGAGGCCTCGCCCTGCTGCTGGGAGCGCGCGCCCATCCAGCGCCGCAGCGGCCCAGGCACGCGCCCCAGCATCTGCCAGTTGCGCAGCGCGCGCACATAGCGGGTGTAGCCGAAGAACAGTTCATCGCCACCATCGCCGGAAAGCGCCACGGTCACGCCCTGCCGCGCCAGCCGGGCGACCAGCGCGGTCGGTACCTGCGAGGCATCGGCGAAGGGTTCGTCAAACATCGCCGGCAACTGCGGCACCACCGCCAGTGCATCGGCGCCACTCACGTAGAGTTCGGTGTGGTCACAGCCCAGGTGCGCGGCCAGTTCCTTGGCCAGCGGCGCCTCGTCGTGGCTCGAATCGGTAAATCCGATGCTGAAACTGTGCACCGGCTGCCCGCTCTGCGCCTGCATCAGCGCCGCCACCAGCGACGAATCGGTACCCCCGGACAGGAACACGCCCACCGGCACGTCGGCCACCATGCGCAGCGCCACTGCGTCGCGCAGCAGCCCGTCCAGCTGCTCCTCGGCCTCCTCGATGCGGCCCTGGAACGGCGCAGCCAGCGCCGCCTGCATGCGTGCACGTGCATCCCAGTAGGGGCGCTGCGCCTGTTCCGGGCGATGCGCCGAAGCGCCCGCCGCCACGGCTTCGGCATCCAGGCGCAGCACGCGGCCCGGCATCAGCTTGTAGCAGCGCTGGTGGATGCTGTGCGGGGCTGGAATGTAGTCCAGCCGCAGCAGCAGGGTCAGTGCGTCACGGTCGATGTCGTTGTCGAAGGCCGGGTGCTGCCACAGCGCCTTCAGTTCGGAGCCGAACACCAGGGTGTCCCCGGCCCAGCCGTAGTACAACGGCTTCTTGCCAACGCGGTCGCGGGCCAGCCACAGGCATTGCTGCTGGCGGTCCCACAGCGCGATGGCGAACATGCCGTTGCAGCGCTGCAGGGTGTCTTCCATGCCCCATTGCAGGATCGCTGCCAGCAGCACCTCGGTGTCGGAGTGACCACGGAAGACATGCCCCAATGGCTCCAGTTCTGCACGCAGGGCAGCGAAGTTGTAGACCTCGCCGTTGTACGCCATCACATAGCGGCCGTCGGCCGAAGCCATCGGCTGGTGGCCCAGCGGCGACAGGTCGAGAATGCTCAGGCGACGGTGTGCCAGCGCGATGCCTGCACCGGCATCGACCCAGTTGCCGCCATCATCCGGCCCGCGATGGTGCAGCGCTTCGCCCATGGCCAGCACCTGCGCCTGCAGTAGCTCGGCCGACGCCACAGGCGCCGGCAACAACATTCCCGCCAATCCACACATGCATCAAGGTTCCTGCGCCAGTTCAAGGGCGGCGCCAATCACCGCATTGTCGCTTGGAAGCCCGAACATTGCTGCCCCCGCCAACGGGGTGTAGGTATCGGCACCGCAGACCCGGCGCAGTGGCAGATGGCCGAAACCGGCCTCGACCAGTGCGGTCACCACGCCCTCGCCCACCCCGCCACTGTGCCGGCCCTCGTCCAGCACCAGCACCCGCCGTGCGCTGGCGGCCTGGGCGGCGATGAAGCCGGCATCCAGCGGCACCAGCCAGCGCAGGTCGACCACCCGCACCTGCCAGTCCAGCTGCTGCCCGATGGCTTGCGCTGCGCGCAACGCCATCGGCACGCCGTTGCCATACGTGTAGACCACCAGATCGCCCGCCTCCGGCCCGTAAACACGGCCTTCGCCCGGCACCAGTGCCCGGCCCTGGGCCGGATAGTCGAACAGCCACTGGCCATCGCCCGGCTCATGCAGATCCTTGCTCATGTACAGCGCGATCGGCTCCAGGAACACCGCCACGCGCCCATCCACCCGCGCCAGTGCGGCCAGCGTGCGCAGCATCATCACCGCATCGTCGCCGCGCGACGGGCAGCCGACCACCAGCCCGGGGATGTCGCGCAGGGCGGTGATCGAGTTGTCGTTGTGGAAGTGGCCGCCGAAGCCCTTCTGGTAGCCCAGCCCGGCCACCCGCAGCAGCATCGGGTTGCGGTACTGGTCGTTGGAGAAGAACTGCAGCGAACAGGCCTCGCCACGCAGCTGGTCGATGGCATTGTGCAGGTAGGCCAGGTACTGGATTTCCGGAATCGGCAGCATGCCCATGTTGGCCAGGCCCTGCGCCATGCCCAGGATCATGGTTTCGTCCAGCAGGGTGTTGAACACCCGGCGTGGCCCGAAGCGGCGCAGCAGATCCTTTGTGACAGTGTACACACCGCCCTTCTGGGCCACGTCCTCGCCGAACAGCAGGCTCTGCGGATACTTCGCCAGCAATTCCTGCAGGCCGTGGTTGATCTGGATCGCCAGATGCCGCGGCGCCTGTCGTTCGGGCAATGCCTCGATACCACCATAGAGTGCCTCGCGCGCTTCGGCAGCGACCTCGCGCTGCGCTTCGGCCTGCACCGCTGCCGGCGTGTACGGTGCGAGCGGCGCCATCACCTCCCGCAGCGACCCCAGCTTCGCCCCGCCTTCAGCCTCGGTGGCAGCGGCCATGCAGCGCGCACGCATCGTCTCGTAGGCCGTCTCGATCGCGGCCGCATCCATCCAGCCCGACTCCAGTGCGATCTGCGCCGAGCGCAGCAGCGGATCCTGCGCCTCGGCCGCGCACAGCTCCGGCAACGCCCGCCATTCCACTTCGAAGTCGGTGCCGGCGTGGCCCATCAGGCGCGTGGTGCGCAGATGCAGGAAAGTCGGTCGCCGCGTTCGCCGGCAGTGTTCCACCGCGGCCTGCACCTGAGCGTGCCCGGTGGCCAGGTCCAGCCCGTCGGCGAAGAAATAGTCCAGCCCCGGCTGGTGGCTGAAGCGCTCGGCGATCCAGCCATCGGGGGTCTTCACCGAGATGCCCAGGCCGTTGTCCTCGCAGACGAACAGGATTGGCGCCGGCAGTTTCTGGTAGGCCGCCCACATCGCGGTGTTGAACGCCGTCTGCGCGGTAGCGTGATTGGCCGAGGCGTCGCCGAACGAGCAGAGCACGATACTGTCGGCGGGAACCGGCAGCGCCTGCGCCAGCCGCTTGCCACTCTCGATGGCCAGCGCGGTGCCCAGCGCTTTCGGCAGGTGCGAGGCGATGGTCGAAGTCTGCGGCAGCACCCACAGCGGCTTGCTGCCCCACACTTTGTGGCGGCCACCACTGGCCGGATCATCGGCGCAGGCAGCGAAGGAAAGCGCAGCATCGCGCAACGGGTCGATGCCCGGCACCTGGCGCGAACGCTCGGCCATGAAGGCGCCGGAACGATAGTGCAGGAAGGCAGGATCGGTGTGCCGGCAGGCCCGCGCCAGCAGCGCGTTGCCTTCATGGCCGGACGACCCGATGGTGTAGAAGACCTTGTTCTGCACGCGCAGCACGCGCGCCATCAGGTCCAGCTGGCGGCTGGCCAGCTGCGAGTCGAACAGTTCATCGAAGGCGGCAGCGGTGAGCGTACTGCCGGGCAGGATCGGAGCATCTGCCGCGGGTCGCGGGCGCGGCGTCCCGCGCCACCCGCGCACCGTCTCAAGGAAATTGACGTCGCACACCTCGGCGCGGTTGAGCCCCCGCATGCGTGCGGGAATCGGATCCGGAACCACAGCGAACATCGAACACCCTCCGTGTCGTTGTTGCGTTCCGCCCGGCAATACCGGGCGCTACCCTGTGGGCATCAAGCCGCCTCGAAACGCGAGCGCACCTCGGCGGTCACCGCCGGCATCGGCAGGAAGCGCGGCTGCGCACGCACGCGCTGCAGCCAGGCGCGCACCTCGGGGAATGGCTCCAGGCTGATGCCGCCCTCGCCTGCCACGTCGGTGTAGGCAAACAGGGCGATATCGGCGATGCCGTAGCTGCTGCCGGTGAACCACTGCGCCTGGCGAAGGTGCTGCTCCATCACCGCCAGCGCGGTGGCGGCGCGCTCGTGCAACCGTGGCAGCTCGGCGCGGCGTGGCGAGTCGGGCGCCGTCCAGCCCCGGATGAAGCGCGCTACCGCCACGCACGGCTCGTGCGTGTACTGCTCGAAGAACATCCAGCTCAACGCCTGCGCACGCTCCCAGCCATCGCTGGGCAGGTAGGGCGTGCCTTCTGCCAGCCAGAACAGGATCGCGTTGGATTCGGTCAGCACGCGGCCGTCGTCGCGGACGATCAGCGGCACCTTGGCATTCGGGTTGAGCGCAAGGAATTCGGGCGTGTGGGTCTGGCCATGAGCACTGTCCACTTCCACCCAGCGGTAACGGCTCCCGAGCTGCTCAAGCAGCAGCCGGACCTTGTGGCAATTGCCCGAGACCGACATGCCATGCACCGTCAGCGGGACGCGCTCTTCCACCATTGCCTGCTCCATCGGATCCGGCCGGCGGCCGGCTGCGTGCAGTCTGGCAAGTGCGCCAGGGAATGCCAAGCGCGGATGCAGCATGGCACCCCGGTAGTGCCGGGCAACGCTCAGCGCGCGCGTTGCCGCCACTGCTCGCGCGACTGGCCCCAGATCTGCATCGGCTTGTCGTTGTAAGGCGGCGGCAATTCGCCCATGCGCAGCAACCTGCTGCCGAGCTTGCGCGCGACCGCCCGCGAGTTGTCGTTGTTCTCGGCGATGGTATGGATCACCTCGTGCCAACCCAGCGTGTCGAAGGCCCAGTCGATCGCCGCGACCGCCGCTTCCGGCGCATAGCCCCGGCCCCAGCTGGCGCGGCGGATGCCCCAGCCGACCTCGGTACCCGGCCAGTCCTGCGGTTGCCAGGGGCCCATCCGCCCGATCCAGTCCCCGCTGGATTTTTCGATCACGCTGAACATCGAGAAGCCGAACAGCTGCCAGGCGCCAGCCAGGCTACAGAAGCCGCGCCAGGCTACCGAAGGCGGCTGCACGCCACCGAGGGTGCGCATCGTTTCCTCGTCGGCGCAGAACGCCAGATAGGGTTCGTAGTCCTCGCGCCGCAGCGGGCGCAGGATCAGGCGCTCGGTTTCCAGGCGCAGGTCGAAGATGCTCATGCCGACTCCATGTCGAAGGGGCCACCATGATGGTGGATTCGGCCTCCACACGGATGAATGCCCGCGCTCACAACGAAACGGGCCGGCATGCGCCGGCCCGTCGGGTACAGCACGTATTCTGGATTACTGGCGCGTGGCCGCAGTGGCGTCGGCAGCAGCGGTCTGCGTGACCAGCTGGCCATCGACCACCGGCAGGCGATCGCTGGCCGGCTTGTTGTCCATGCGCACGGTCTTCTCGGCGCCGTCGTAGCGGTAGGTCACGTTGTAGCCCTTCACCACGTCATTGGTGCCCATGGCGATGCGGTTGCCCGGCTTGCTGGCCATGCGCATGGTACCGGTGGTGCCGTCTTCGTTGCGGTAGGTCACGTTGTAGCCGGTAACACGGCTCGACTCGGAGGTGGCGGTCTCGGTGTGGCACTGGCGCTCGGTGCGGTTGACCACGCGGCCACCCACGTGGCGCTTGTCGATCTGGTTGCCGATGAAGCCACCGGCCACCGCGCCTGCGGCGGTCGCGGCCTTCTTGCCGTTGCCGCCGCCAACCTGGTTGCCGAGCAGGCCGCCGACCACGGCGCCGACCACGGTGCCACCGACGTTGCCATCACGCTCCGGCAGGCGTTCCTGCACGGTCACGTCCTGGCACACCTCGTGCGGGGTCTGGGTGGTGGAAGTCTCGCGCACGGGATCGGTGCCGATCACAGTGGCGTAGGCCTTCTGCTTCTCGGTGATCGGGTCGACCTTCAGCACGTCGGCGTATTCCAGCCCACGCGGCGCAGACGGGTCGAGCCTGTCACCACGTGCGCCATCGTCGGTGGCACTGCCGTCGACCAGGCGCGACTCGCCATTGGGGGTGGTGGCGCTGATGGAATCGGGCGATTTGTCGCCACTCTTCATGAAGGCGGCGGTGGCGATGCCACCGACCAGCAGCGCGCCCGCTGCGACCAGGACAGTTGTAGTTGTGCTTTTCATGACCTGCTCCTTGCGGACCATCCGCAACGTTCTCGAACCAGATTGCAGCATGCGCTGCCTGAACGGAATCTCCACATTTCCTGCTCATTCCTATAACCCATTCAGCATCGGGAAATGCTGGGCCCGTGGTAGCGTTTGCATATTCCCCACGAGGATTTCCGCCATGGCCAACCCGATGCTGCTGCCGGTACTGCAATGGGCCCGCCGGCTGCGCTACCCCACCCTGTTCAAGCTTACAGCGGGCCTGTTCGTGCTGACGCTGTTCATCCCGGACCCGATCCCGTTCGTCGATGAGCTGGTGCTCGGCTTCGGCACCCTGCTGCTGGCCAACTGGAAAAGCCGCCACGCTGCCACGGTTGCGCCGTCGCTGGAACAGCGTTGAGCCCGCTGGTCGACAGCCACTGCCACCTCGATGCCGGCGAGTTCGACAGTGACCGCAGCGCCGTGATCGCGCGCGCGCAGGCCGCTGGCGTGCGCCTGCAGGTGGTGCCGGCGGTGACCGCGGCCAGCTGGCCGAAGCTGCGCGTGGTCTGCCAGCAGGCGCCGGGGCTGCATCCGGCCTACGGGCTGCACCCGATGTTCCTGGCCGAGCACCGGCCCGACCATCTGCCGCTGCTGCGCGAATGGATCGAGCGCGAACGCCCGTGTGCGATCGGCGAATGCGGGCTGGATTTCTTCGTCGAGGGGCTGGATGAGGAGGCGCAACAGGCGTATTTCATCGGTCAGCTGCAACTGGCCCGCGAGTTCGAGCTGCCGGTAATCGTGCACGCGCGACGCGCGGTGGACGCGGTGATCGCCGCGATCCGCCGTATCGGCGGCCTGCGCGGCGTGGTGCACAGCTTTTCCGGCAGCCCCGAACAGGCTGCGCAGCTGCACCGGCAGGGCTTCCTGCTCGGTCTCGGTGGTCCGCTGACCTACGAACGCGCGCAACGGCTGCAGCGCCTGGTGCGCGGGATGCCGCTGGAACAGCTGCTGCTGGAGACCGACGCGCCCGACCAGCCTGACGCCGGCATCCGCGGCCAGCGCAACGAACCGGCACGGCTGGCGGTCATCGCCCGCCATGTCGCGGCACTGCGCGGAATGGACGTTGAAGCCGTTGCACATGCCACGACGGAGAACGCGCGACGGCTGTTCGCTCTGCCAGCGTTGTAACGGGCGGCGGACCCGCCGCCGGGCAGGGCCCGGCGCTACCGGCTGCACTTACGTGTTGATCGAATCGGCGACGATCAACGGCAATGCCGGCCAGCGGCCGGCGTCTACCGTCATGCGTCGGCGTGGGCTTCAGCCACGTCGGCCTTCACCTTCTTCGGCTCCAGCAGCATTTCCAGCGCCTTGCCCACTGCGGCGAAGGCGAACGCACCGGTGATGTGGGTCGCTGCCCCCAGGCCTGCACCACAATCGAGCTTCAATGCCGCATCGGCGCCCAGGTTCGGCCGGATGCCGCAGACACTGCCATCGGCCTGCGGGTACTTCACGTTCTCCAGCGAATACACCGCCGGCACGCCAAAGTAGCGCTTGGCATTCCTAGGGAAGTTGAACTCGCTGCGCAGCTTCTTGCGGATCAGTGCCAGCATGGCATCGTGCTCGGTGCGCGAGACATCGCGGATGCGCACCAGGGTCGGATCGGTGCGACCACCGGCAGCCCCCACGGTCAGCAGCGGCAGCTTGCGGCGACGGCACCAGGCGATCGTCTCGACCTTGACCCGGAAGCTGTCGCAGGCATCGATCACCAGGTCGAAGCCACGGTCCAGCAACTCGGCCATGTTCGACACGGTCAGGAATGCCTGCACGGCATCGACCTCGATGTCCGGGTTGATCGCGCGGCAACGCTCGGCCATCGCCTCGGCCTTGTTGCGGCCGTAGTTGCCTTCCATCGCCGGCAGCTGCCGGTTGGTGTTGGACACGCAGATGTCATCGGCATCGATCAGGGTCAGGTGGCCGACCGCAGAGCGGGCCAATGCCTCCACCACCCACGAGCCGACGCCGCCCATGCCCACCACCGCCACGCGGCTGCCCTGCAGGCGCTCGAGTGCGCCCACGCCATACAGCCGTTCGATGCCGGCGAAGCGTTGTTTGACCAGTTCGTTCATGCCGCTATTTTAACGTGCACCTGCCGGCACCTGCTGCGCGCCGGCATCGAACCCACCGTTGCACGCCGGAGAGCCTGCCATGAACGCCAGCCCGCCCCGCCGCCCGTCCCCTGCCTACCGTTACCTGTTCGTGCTCGGCCTGGGCCTGCTGATCGGGCTGGTCGCCACGGTGATGGTCGGCCGTGCCCTGCAGTCCCGCCGCGACCCGTTCCCCGACAGCCTGATGCAGGTGATGCAACGGCAGTCGCAGCTGCTGCTGCAGGCCCAGCAGCAGAACCGCTGCAGCCTGGCCGACAGCGTGCCGCGGTTGCAGGCAATGCGCTTGCTGTCCAACGACCTGGATCTTGCCTTCCCCGGGCTGAAGGACAGCGCGCAGTTCCAGCAGCATGCCAGCCAGCTGCGCGGCAGCCTCAATGCCGCCTTGGCCGCGCCGCCCAGCGACTGCACGGCCCTGGCGCAGGTGGTGGAAACGGTGCAGGCCGATTGCCGCGCCTGCCACCAGGACTTCCGCTGAGCCGCATTCATCCTGCAGCCGGGCAAGGGCTGCGCGGTTGGCGCCTTGTTCACGTTCAAAAGGGGACGATTCGTCCACCCTGCTGCACGACGCAGTACCACCCAACGCACCCGCCTTCACGGCCAGGAGACGCCCCATGAAGATCCAGCTCATCGCCGCCAGCGCCATCGCTACCCTCGCCCTGGCTGGCTGTGCCACCTCCCCCGGCTATGGCGGTGGCGGCTACAACAACGGCTACAACAACGGCGGCTACGGCAACAACGGCGGCTACAACCAGGGCCGTTGTGCCGACTGCGGCATCGTCACCCGCATCAACACCGTGCCCTCGGGCCGCACTGCGCCCAGCGCGACCGGCGCGATCCTCGGCGGCATCGTCGGCGCGGTGGCTGGCCACGAGATCTCCGACCACACCGGCGGCAGCCGTGGCAACAAGAACATCGCCGCCGCTGCGGGCGCGGTCGGCGGCGCGCTGGCGGGCAACCAGATCCAGAAGAACGTCACCAGCGATACCTACGACATCAGCGTGCGCATGGACGATGGCCGCACCATCGTGGTCAACCAGCGCGACCTCGGCGGCATCCGCGAAAACACCTACGTGCGCGTAGTCAACGGCAAGGTCATCCTGCGCTGATCTGCACCGGGCCGATCGCAAAGAAAAAGGCCCGCTTGCGCGGGCCTTTTTCATGCGACGGCTTGCAGCGCGATCAGGTCGGCTGCACGGCGTCGGCCTGCAGGCCTTTCTGGCCCTGCACGACGGTGAAGGTGACCTTCTGGCCTTCCTTCAGGCTCTTGAAGCCCTGGGTCTGGATGGCGCGGAAGTGCACGAACACGTCTTCGCCGTTTTCACGGCTGATGAAGCCGAAGCCCTTCGCATCGTTGAACCACTTGACGGTACCGGTCTCGCGATCAGACATCTCACTAACTCCCTGGTGACTCTCTCTTGTTGTTGGAAACGCCTGGTGGGCGGCTGACAAGCAAGGGGGAAGCGAGGTGCATCGATGCAGCGGATCGGGAAGATCTTGCTTCATCAGGCCACGATCCACGGTGACCTTGCCAAGCTCAGCGACTGCAACTTAACCCGCCCAAAACGAAAAAGCAACTGGCAAAATCTTTCACTGTCAACCCCAAAACGGCCACCATACGGGACAGCATGGGACTCTCATTCATCTTGTATCTGCTAGCGGTCATTTTTGTCCTCGCCGGCATCGCGGGCATCATCCTCCCGGCCCTGCCCGGCATCCCGCTGGTGTTCATCGGACTGCTGCTGGCGGCCTGGGCGGACGGCTTCGTCCACGTCGGCTGGCCGACCCTGGTTGCGCTGGGCGTACTGACCGTGCTCTCGCTGCTGGCGGACGTGCTGGCCACCGTAGTGGGTGCACAGCGGGTGGGTGCCAGCCGCAAGGCGCTGTGGGGCACCTTCGCCGGCAGCATCGTGGGGCTGTTCTTCATGCCCATCGGCCTGTTTGCGGGCCCACTGCTCGGCGCCCTGCTCGGCGAGTACTGGCACACCCGCGAGCTGGGCCGCTCGACCAGGGTGGGACTGGCCACCTGGCTCGGCATCCTGCTCGGCCTGGCGCTGAAACTGGCCGTAGTGATCGCGATGCTTGGCCTGTTCGCCTTCGCGTGGTTCCTGTAATCGGCACCGCCTTCACGCCGCACGCACGCGGTGGGCGTGCATAAACCATGGGGGCTGGCCGCGACCCGGTACAGCCGCCACACTGTGCGACTCCCGTATTCACCGAAGGGCCTGCTGGAATGACCCTCCCCCCGCTGCTTCCCCGCCTCGCACCGCTGGCGCTGGCCTTGGCCAGTGCTCCGCTCGCTGCGCAGGAGTTCGCGCCCAGCGCCGAAGCCTCGCCGGCCGCATGTGCGGCGATTACCACAGACGCTGCCCGCCTGGCCTGTTATGACCGGCAGTTCGGGCGCTCCGCGCAGTCCACCGCCGAGGCCGACGCTGCCGCCGAGGCAGCAGCACAGGCCCGTCGCGAAGAACGACAGACTGCACGCGTAAGCCAGGGCGAAGAGAAACTGCGCGAGCGGGTCAGTGATCTGCTCCGCCCAGCAGAGCCCGACAGCGCGCTGGCAAACGCTGGCCGGGGCTCACTGCTGGACAGCCGCTGGGAACTGGCCGAGGACTCCAAGCTCGGCCCGTTCCAGCTGCGCGCCTACAAGCCGGTGTACCTGCTGCCTGCGTTCTGGACCAGCGACCGCAACACCACACCGCATTCGCCGAATCCGGCCAACACGGTCACCACGCCGCAGGTGCTGGACAGTGCCGAGCTGAAGTTCCAGATCAGTTTCAAGACCAAGATCGCCGAAAACCTGTTCGGCGACAACGGCGACATCTGGGCCGGCTACACCCAGAGCTCGCGCTGGCAGGCCTACAACAGCGAGGATTCGCGCCCCTTCCGCGAAACCAATTACGAACCGGAAGTGATGATGGTCTTCCGCAACGGCTACTCGATCGGTGGCTGGCGCGGGCGCATGACCGGCATCGCGCTGAACCACCAGTCCAATGGCCGGGCCGACCCACTGTCGCGCAGCTGGAACCGGGTCATGCTCAACATCGGCCTGGACCGCGAGAACTGGGCGCTGGTGCTGCGCCCCTGGTACCGCATCCCGGAAACCCGCAGCGATGACAACAACCCGGACATCGAGGATTACATGGGCCGCGGTGACGCGACCCTGACCTGGAACCGCAACGGCCACGAAGTCTCGTTGATGGCACGCCATTCGCTGCGCACCGGCAGCCGCTCGCACGGCGCCCTGCAGCTGGATTACGGCTTCCCGATCAGCAACCTGCTGCGCGGCCATGTGCAGGTCTTCGACGGCTACGGCGAAAGCCTGATCGATTACAACCACAAGGCCACCTACGTGGGCGTGGGTGTGTCCCTGCTGGAGTGGTTCTGATGGACGTGACGATCTGGCACAACCCGGCCTGCAGCAACTCGCGCGGCGCACTGAAGCTGATCCGCGATGCAGGCTTCGATCCGGAGGTGATCGAATACCTGGGCAACCCACCCGATGCGGCCACGCTGCGCCAGGTGCTGGCCGAATCCGAACTGGACGCGCGGGCGCTGGTGCGCAACAAGGAGGCGCAGTTCACCGAACTTGGCCTGGAGGATGCGGACGAGGCCACGCTGCTGGCCGCGATGGCCGAACACCCGCGGCTGATCAACCGCCCCGTGGTGCGCACGCCCAAGGGTACACGGCTGTGCCGGCCGCCGGAAACGGTGCTGGAGATCCTGTAACCCGCACTGCCAGAGCCGAGCCCTGGCCGGCTGCTGCCCGGCTGCTGCTCGCGTGCCACCCGTGAATGCAGCCGAGCGTGGCTCGGCGCTGCAGAACGGGCTACTGCCAGTCGGTGATGCCCTCGCGGCGATACACCTCGGCGAACGCCGGGCGCGCCTTCATCGACGTGGCATGCGCCTTCAGCGCCGGCCAGGTGTCGCTGGGCCTCGGCATGTTGCGCGACCAGCGCATCAGCATCACCAGCATGTAGTCGGCCACGCAGGGCGTGGCGCCCAGCAGGTAGGGGCCATGTGCATGCAGGTGCGCGGCCACATGCTGCCAGGCCGCTTCCAGGCGCTGCCGTGCCATCCCGCGGCTGGCCTCGATATTCGCCTCGCCCGCCATTTCGTGTGGATAGAACCAGGCTCGATAGGCCGGCTGCAGCGTATTGGCACACCAGAACATCCAACGGTAGGCATCGGCGCGCTGCGGTGTGCCCAGCGCGGGCAGCAGGTTGGCGTCCGGATGGCGATCAGCCAGGTACAGTGCAATGGCCGCCGCTTCGGTCAGTACCAGGCCATCGATCAGCAGCGTCGGCACCACGCCAGCAGGGTTCAGTGCCAGGTACTCGGCCGACTTGTGCTCGCGTGCGTCGAAATCCAGCAGCACCAGTTCGTGCTCGATGCCGAGTTCGATCAGCAGCCAGTGCACCACCAGGGCGGCGGTGCTGGTCGAACCATACAGCGTGGTGCTCATGCGCAAGTCCCGGGTGGATGAATCGGCCGATTATGCCCTGCACGGGCAATCGTTGCTCAGCCGCAGCGGCTCATGCAGGTATCGCGGCCTTCGCTACAGGACATGATCGGCGTGCGTATCGCGCAGTCGTGTGTCTTCAGTTCACAGGAACGGCGCAGTTCGGGATTGGCAACGTCCTTGCAGCGTTTGTCCGGCGCCGGCACCATCTGTTGTTCGCAGCTGAAGTCGTTGCTGCCGATACTCCCCCGCGCCATGCAGCTCCGATAATCGGCCTGGCATTGCACGCGGCACTGCGAGGAGGCGGAGAAATCCGCACCTTCATAGGAGGACGTTGTGCTGCAGCCGGCCAGGACCAGCAGGAACACAGTCGCGACGGATCGATGCAGGCGCATGGGCACATCCAGTGCAGGGATGTGCCGACCCTAGCAGACTACGGTTACTCGTGCAGGCCCGACGCGCCCCCCGATCAGTACACGGGAACACCGGTGTCGGTGCGAACGTCATTCACGGTGCCGCCGCAGGAGAGCAGGCATTGGGCGTACGGAGCGCCGCATGAAGGAAGCACCGGGGGACCGCAGTAGTTGCCGGCACCGTTGCCCCCTTCGCAGTTGTGCCGCTGCTTGTCATCGGCGATATCACTGCAACGGCTGATGACCCGGCTCTTCTCGCTTTCGCAGCTGCGCTGATCCGACTCGGCAAGGGCGCGGTTGTGGAAGTCGCACGTTGCCTTCCGGTTCTCGCAGACCGACGCGCAGATCTTCCCCGCTTCGTGGGTGGGAGGCTCGACGAAGTAACGTGGCCCGCAGGCGCTGCACGCCAGCGCAGCGGCCAGCAACACGAAAACACGCGGCCACTGCAGCACGATGGACTCCCTTCTAGAACGCCAGCCAGTACGTTAGCAGAGCAGGCCACGCGCAGGCAGGCTGCACACAACAACGGCGCCACACGGGCGCCGTTGTCTGAACACTGGGCGGAAGGATTACTCCACCACCACCGGAATCTTGCCAATACGGGCCTGCCATTCGCGCGGGCCGGTCTTGTGCACCGATTCGCCGGTGGAATCGACGGCCACGGTCACGGGCATGTCCTGCACGGTGAACTCGTAGATCGCTTCCATGCCCAGGTCGGCGAAACCGACCACCTTGGCCGCCTTGATCGCCTTGGACACCAGGTAGGCCGAACCACCAACGGCCATCAGGTAGGCCGACTTGTGCTTCTTGATCGCTTCGATGGCGGCCGGGCCGCGCTCGGCCTTGCCGACCATGCCCAGCAGGCCGGTCTGCGCCAGCACCTGCTCGGTGAACTTGTCCATGCGGGTCGCCGTGGTCGGGCCGGCCGGGCCCACCACTTCGTCGCGCACAGGATCTACCGGGCCGACGTAGTAGATGAAGCGGCCCTTCAGATCCACCGGCAGTTCCTCGCCCTTGTTGAGCATGTCGACCATGCGCTTGTGCGCGGCGTCGCGGCCGGTCAGCAGCTTGCCGTTGAGCAGCAGGGTCTGGCCCGGCTTCCAGCTGGCCACGTCTTCCGGGGTGATCGTGTCCAGGTCCACGCGGGTGCCCTTGGACGCGTCATAGGTCAGTTTCGGCCAGTCTTCCAGCGACGGCGGGTCCAGCATCACCGGGCCGCTGCCATCCAGGGTGAAGTGCGCATGGCGGGTGGCCGCGCAGTTCGGGATCATCGCCACCGGCAGGTTGGCCGCGTGGGTCGGGTAATCCTTGATCTTGATGTCGAGCACGGTGGTCAGGCCCCCCAGGCCCTGCGCACCAATGCCAAGCGCGTTGACCTTCTCGTACAGCTCCAGGCGCAGCTCTTCAATGCGGTTGGACGCGCCCCGGGCCTGCAGTTCGGTGATGTCGATCGGCTCCATCAGCGCTTCCTTGGCCAGCAGCATCGCCTTCTCGGCGGTGCCACCGATGCCGATGCCGAGCATGCCCGGCGGGCACCAGCCGGCGCCCATGGTCGGCACGGTCTTCAGCACCCAGTCGACGATGGAGTCGGACGGGTTGAGCATGGCGAACTTGGTCTTCGCTTCCGAACCACCGCCCTTGGCGGCGACGATCACGTCGACGGTGTTGCCCGGCACCACCTTGACGTTGACCACGCCCGGAGTGTTGTCCTTGGTATTGATGCGCTTGCCGGCCGGATCAGCCAGCACAGAGGCGCGCAGCTTGTTGTCCGGGTGCATGTAGGCGCGGCGAACGCCCTCATTGGCCATCTCTTCCACGCCCATGGTGGCGTCGTCCCAGCGCACGTCCATGCCGATTTCCAGGAACACGGTGACGATGCCGGTGTCCTGGCAGATCGGGCGGTGGCCCTCGGCGCACATGCGCGAATTGATCAGGATCTGGGCCATCGCTTCCTTCGCGGCCGGCGACTCCTCGCGCTCGTAGGCAGCGGCGAGGTTCTTGATGTAGTCGACCGGGTGGTAGTACGAGATGTACTGCAGCGCGTCGGCGATGGACTGGATGAGGTCTTCCTGCTTGATCGATGTCACGGCTTGCTCGCTTGCTCGAGGCTGGCGGGGGTAATCCGCCCATTTTACCCCCTCCCCCGGCCCCGGGGTGGTCGTGCTGGGCGCTGGCCGGCAAGATCAGATCCAGAAGCCCTGTCACGCCCCGCCCCGTTGGCGCGTCCTTGCCCACATGAACGCCGAAACCGCTTTCCAGACCCACCGCCCGCGCCTGATGGCCCTGGCCTATCGCCTGCTCGGCAGCCGCGCCGACGCCGAAGACGTGGTCCAGGATGCCTGGCTGCGCTGGTCCGGCGCCGATCCGGCCGGCGTCCGCGACCCCGAGGCCTGGCTGGTCACCACCACCACGCGGCTCGGCCTGGACCGGCTGCGTGCGGCCAAGCGCGAGCGCGCGCACTACGTCGGGCCGTGGCTGGCCGAGCCGCTGGCCGTCACGCTGGAGCCTGACCCGGCGCCCGGCCCGGCCCAGCTGCATGCGCTGGCCGACGATGTCTCGGTGGCCTTCCTGACCTTGCTCGAACAACTCGGCCCCGAAGAACGCGCCGCCTTCCTGCTGAAAGAGGCCTTCGACCACGACTATCGCGAGATCGCCGAGCTGATCGGTCACAGCGAGGCCAACTGCCGGCAGATGGTGCACCGTGCCCGGCGACGCCTGCAGGCCCGGCGGCCGCGCTTCAACGCCGATGCCAGCCAGCACCGGCAGCTGCTGGCGCGCTTCATGGACGCCTCGCAGCGCGGCGACAGCGAGGCGATCCAAGCCCTGCTGCACGCCAACGCGCAACTGGTCTCCGACGGTGGCGGCGTGGTTACCGCAGCGATCCGCCCACTGCTGGGTGCCGAGCGCATCGGCCGCCTGTTCTGGGCCATCGCCCGCCGTGGCGCGGTGCATCCGGCCCACCTGGGCTGCGTCAATGGCGAGCCGGCGATTCTGCGCTTCCAGGGCGACCGCCTGCACTCGATCACCACCATCGAAGTGGTCGATGGCCGCATCGCCAACGTGTACAGCGTGTTGAATCCGGAGAAGCTGCCGGACGTTGTCACGCGCGGCGACGGTAGGGCGTCCTGGTAGTGAAAGGCGGCCACTGTGGCCGCCGTGGAGCCCACGATGTCGAACCATGCCTCTCCCCGCGTCCCCTACACCCGCCTGGCCGCCGAGGCCTTCAAGGGCCTGCTGGCCACCAGCCAGGCGGTGCATGACAGCTCGGTCGATCCGACCCTGATGGAACTGGTGTTCCTGCGCGTGTCGCAGCTCAACGGCTGCGGCTACTGCATGGACATGCACGGCACTGCGCTGCGCAAGGGCGGCATCGAGCCGCGCAAGCTCGATACGCTGCCCGCCTGGCACGAAAGCCGCTTCTTTGATGCCCGTGAACGTGCGGCGCTGGGCTGGGCCGAGGCGCTGACCCGGCTGACCGACGGTGCGCCGTCGCAGGCGGCGTTCGATGCACTGGCACCGCACTTCGATGAGAAGGGCATCAGTGACCTGAGCATGGGCATTGCGGTGATCAATGCGTGGAACCGGCTGGGTGCGGGGTTGCTGCCGCCGCTGCTGTAAAAGGGGCCTGTTGGCCGGGCTGCCGCCCGGCACCCGCAGAGGCCAGAGCAACAGCTGGAGCAACGGCAGAAGCTGGCTCTTCTGCGGGTTGGCAGGGTGGGTCCACGCCATGCGTGGATGCGGGAGGTTCGGATCCCTTCGCTTCGCGATGGGCTCTGACCCGATCCGGGCTGATGGGGTCAGAGCCCGTTGCGTGGCAGAGGGATCGGACCCCGGTGTCGGCCACACGGCTGCACTGACCCCCTCTGCACGTATCAGGCCGCACAATATGCGCATGCCTGCTACCCCCACCGCTGGCGCCGCCGCCGCGAACAGACCCAGCCTGCGCCAGCGCTTCAGGGCGATGCGCAACCTGCCGCCGTTCCTGCGCATGGTCTGGAAAACCAGCCCCGCGCTCACCCTGGCCAGCCTTGGCCTGCGGCTGATCCGCGCGCTGCTGCCGGTGGCGATGCTGTACGTGGGCAAGCTGATCATCGACAGCGCCCTGCACCTGAGCCAGCACGGTGCCGGCTTCCCGCCACTGGGCGAGGCGCTGTCCAGCGGGCTGCTCAATCCACTGCTGGGCCTGCTGGCGCTGGAATTCGGCCTGGCCATCGCCTCGGACCTGCTCGGCCGGCTGGTAAGCTACGCCGATGCGCTGCTCTCGGAACTGTTCGCCAATGCCACCAGCATCCGGCTGATGGAACACGCCGCAACGCTGGACCTGGAGGACTTCGAAGACCCGGACCTGCAGGACAAGCTGGACCGTGCGCGGCGCCAGACAATGGGCCGGATGAACCTGATGAGCCAGCTGTTCGGCCAGGTACAGGACGCGATCACCGTGGCCAGCCTCGCCGTCGGCCTGCTGGTCTACGCGCCGTGGCTGATCCTGCTGCTGGCGCTGGCACTGGTGCCGGCCTTCATCGGCGAATCGCACTTCAACGCGGCCGGCTACAGCCTCAACTTCCAGTGGACGCCCGAGCGCCGCCAGCTCGACTACCTGCGCCAGCTCGGTGCCAGCGTGGAAACGGCCAAGGAAGTGAAGATCTACAACCTGCACCGCTTCCTGGTGGAACGCTACCGGCGGCTGTCGGTGGCGCTGTTCCAGGCCAACCGTGCACTGGCCCGGCGCCGCGCGTTCTGGGGCACGCTGCTGGCTGCACTGGGCACGCTGGGGTACTACACCGCCTACGCCTACATCGCGTGGCGCACGGTGCGCGGCGACTTTTCGATCGGCGACCTGACCTTCCTCGCCGGCAGCTTCCTGCGCCTGCGCCAGCTGCTGGAAGGCCTGCTGATCGGCTTCTCGCAGGTCGCCAGCCAGGCGCTGTATCTGGATGACCTGTTCTCGTTCTTCCAGATCGAGCCGGAAATCCACTCGCGTGAAGGCGCCGTGCGCGTGCCGCAGCCAATCCGCCAGGGCTTCGTGTTCGAGAACGTCGGCTTCCGCTATCCCGATGCCGAACAGTGGGCGGTGCGCCATCTGGATTTCCAGCTGTACGCAGGTGAAGTGCTGGCCCTGGTCGGCGAGAACGGCGCCGGCAAGACCACGCTGGTGAAACTGCTGGCACGGCTGTACGAGCCGGACGAAGGCCGGATCCTGCTCGATGGCCGCGATCTGCGCGACTACGACCTGGACGACCTGCGCGCCAACCTCGGGGTGATCTTCCAGGACTTCGTGCGCTACAACCTCAGCGCGGGTGAGAACATCGGCGTTGGCCAGGTCGAGGCGATGGACGACCAGGCACGCATTGCCGACGCCGCAAGGCGCGGCATGGCCGAGGAAGTGATCGAGGACCTGCCCGGTGGCTACGACCAGCAGATCGGCCGGCGCTTCAAGCAGGGCGTGGACCTGTCCGGCGGCCAATGGCAGAAGATCGCCATCGCGCGCGCATGGATGCGCGATGCGCAGGTCATGATCCTGGATGAGCCAACCGCAGCGCTGGATGCGCGCAGCGAGTTCGAGGTGTTCCAGCGGTTCAGGGAACTGGCGGATAATCGCACCGCAGTGCTGATTTCCCACCGCTTTTCCTCCGTACGCATGGCCGACCGCATCCTGGTCCTGGCCGACGGCCGGATCGAGGCCAGCGGCACCCACGCGCAGCTGATGGCACAGGGTGGCCGCTACGCCGAGCTGTTCGAGCTGCAGGCGGCGGGTTATCGCTGAGAACGCCTCTCGCCCCGCCCAATGAGAACCTGTCTCATTTGAGATAGAATCACCCCCGACGACTTTTGATAGATACGCCCATGTCCACCGCTTTTGGCGCCGAAACGGTGCTTGAGGTCCGCCACTGGACCGACGCCTACTTCAGTTTCACCACCACCCGCGACAGCGGCTTCCGCTTCGAGAACGGCCAGTTCGTGATGATCGGCCTGGAAACCGAGGCGCGCCCGTTGCTGCGTGCCTACTCCATCGCCAGTGCCAACTGGGAAGAGCAGCTGGAGTTCTTCAGCATCAAGGTGCAGGACGGCCCACTGACCTCGCGCCTGCAGCACATCAAGCCGGGCGACAAGGTGCTGGTCGGCAAGAAGCCCACCGGCACCCTGCTGATCAGCGACCTGCACCCCGGCAGGAACCTGTACCTGCTGGGCACCGGCACCGGCCTGGCGCCGTGGCTGTCAGTGATCAAGGACCCGGAAACCTACGAGCGCTTCGAGAAGGTGATCCTGTGCCACGGCGTGCGCTACGAGAAGGACCTGGCCTATCGCGATTACTTCGAGAAGGAACTGCGTGAGCACGAGTTCCTCGGCGACATGATCGGCGACAAGCTGCTGTACTACCCGGCTGTCACCCGCGAGCCCTTCGCCAACCAGGGCCGCCTGACCTCGCTGATGGAAAGCGGCCAGATGCAGCGCACCCTCGGCCTGCCGGAACTGAGCCCGGAAAACGACCGCGCGATGATTTGCGGCAGTCCGCAGATGCTGGCTGATCTGCGCACCGTGCTCGACGCCCGCGGCTTCCAGGTCTCGCCGCGCATCGGCCAGCCGGGCCACTATGTCTTCGAGCGCGCGTTCGTCGAGAAGTAAAGCGCGGGGCACCGACCCCGCCTCTGCACCCGACCTGTTGCATACCCTGCGCATTGCCGGCATGGTCCGCCACACACGGGCCGATGGCCCTCCTGGGGAATACACGGATGATGGACACATGGATCCCGCACCGGATGCGGGCGTGGGCGATTGCCGGTCTTCTGCTGGCGGCGGCTCCGGCGTGGGCTGCGCCGCCCGCCCGTGGCGACGTGCCGCCGCAGGCACTGGGCAACGACCGCAAGGGCAATCCGGTCAATCTGGCCGAGCAGCGCGGCAAGGTCGTGATCGTGACCTTCTGGGCCTCCTGGTGCGGCCCCTGCCGCAAGGAACTTCCGATCCTGGCCCATCTGCAACAGGTGGTCGGCGAGGACGCGTTGAAGGTCTACGCGGTCAACTGGGGCGAACCCCGACTGGAAGTCAGCCGTCTGATCCGTCAGCGCGACTGGCCGAAGCTGGAGTACCTGCATGATCCCGGCGGCGTGCTGGCCGAGCAATTCGGCATCGTCGCAGTACCCCACATGTTCATCGTCGGCCGCGACGGCACCGTCGCCCATGCCCACCGCGGCTACAGCGAGGCCAGCCTGCCGCAGATCATGCAACAGGTGATCGATGCACTGCCCGAAGAAGTGCGCAACCGCGAGGCAGGCGCAGCAGCGCTGGGGCACTGACTATGTACATCGCCTCCAGCGCGAACAAGGCGTGTTACAGCAGCGCTTCGATCTCGTCGCGCAGCTGCTCCGGCTTGGTGGTGGGCGCATGCCGCGACACTACCCGCCCCTGGCGATCAACCAGGAACTTGCTGAAATTCCACTTGATACGGGCACTGCCAAGCAGGCCGCGCTTCTCGCGTGACAGCCAGGCCCACAACGGATCAGCCCCCTCGCCGTTGACCTCGATCTTCTCCGACAGCGGAAAGCTGACCGGATAGTCCAGCGAACAGAACTGGCGGATCTGCGCCGCATCCCCAGGCTCCTGCGCACCGAACTGGTTGCAGGGAAAGCCGATCACCACCAGGCCGCGCTCGCGATAGTCCTGCCAGAGCTGTTCCAGCCCCCTGTACTGCGGGGTGAAGCCACAGCGGCTGGCGACGTTCACCAGCAGCAACGGGTGGCCCTGATAACGGGCCAACGCATGCGGCTGGCCGTCGAGGTCACGGAAACTGAAATCGTAGGCGCTGGTCATGATGGCGGGCCGTGGGCGGTGAATGCATGGTACCCGCGCCCGGCCCCGGCAACATGCCTTTTGACACAAGTGCGGACGCCGCCGGCCGGGTTACCCTCGGGCCCTTGTTTGCCTTACCGGAGTTCCTGCCTTGACCACCCGCCTTGCCCTTGCCGTGGCCATGTCCCTCGGCCTTGCCCTGCCCGCCTTCTCGGCCGGCGCCGCCCCGGCCGCCAGCAGCACCGCTCAGCAGGCCAATCCGTTCTTCGCCGAAAGCCCGTTGCCGCTGCACTTCCCACAGTTCGACAGGATCAAGGACAGCGACTTCGCCCCGGCCTTCGACGCCGGCATGGCGCAGCAGCTGAAGGAAGTGGAAGCGATCGCCAACAACAAGGCCAAGCCGACCTTCGACAACACCATCATCGCCCTGGAGAAGAGCGGTGACATCCTCGACCGTGCGACCACCGTGTTCTTCAGCCTGGTCGGCGCCGACACCAATGACACCCGCAAGAAGCTGCAGGCCGACTACTCGGCGAAGTTCGCCGCGCACAGCGATGCGATCGCGCTGAACGGCAAGCTGTTCGCCCGCATCCAAGCGCTGTATGACACCCGCAGCCAGCTGGGCCTGGACGCCGAAGGCGTGCGCCTGGTCGAGAAGTACTACGACAACTACGTGCGCGCCGGCGCCAAGCTGTCCGAGGCCGACAAGGCCAAGCTGAAGGAGATGAACGCCGAACTGGCCAGCCTGGGCACCAGGTTCAGCCAGAACGTGCAGTCGGAAGTGAACGCCTCGGCGATCACCGTCGACGACGTCAAGGAACTGGACGGGCTGTCCAAGGAGCAGATCGCCGCCGCCGCCGAAGCCGCCAAGGCCCGGGGCCTGGAAGGCAAGTATGTAATCACCCTGCTCAACACCACCGGCCAGCCGCCGCTGACCAACCTGGCCAACCGCGCCCTGCGCCAGAAGATCTACGAAGCGTCGGTCAGCCGCGGCAGCCGCGGCGGTGAGTTCGACAACACCGCGCTGGTTTCGCGCATCATGCAGCTGCGTGCCGACAAGGCCAAGCTGATGGGCTTCCCGAACTTCGCCGCCTACAACCTGACCAACCAGACCGCCAAGACGCCGGAAGCGGTCAACGCGATGCTGGGCAAGCTGGCCCCGGCCGCGGTGGCCAACGCCAAGCGCGAAGCCGCCGACCTGCAGGCGATGATCGACCAGGAACAGAAGGCCGCAGGCAAGCCGACCTTCAAGCTGGAACCGTGGGACTGGGCCTTCTACAGCGAGAAGGTGCGCCAGGCCAAGTACAACTTCGACGAGTCGCAGCTGAAGCCGTACTTCGAAATGAAGAACGTGCTGGAGAACGGCGTGTTCCATGCCGCCAACCTGGAATTCGGCCTGACCTTCAAGCAGCGCACAGACCTGCCGGTCTACCACGACGACGTGACCGTCTATGACGTGTTCGACGCCGACGGCAGCCAGCTGGCAATCTTCATCTTCGACCCGTACGCACGCGCCTCCAAGCGCGGCGGCGCGTGGATGAACTCCTACGTCTCGCAGTCGAAGCTGACCGGCTTCAAGCCGGTGGTCGCCAATCACCTGAACATCCCGAAGCCGCCGGCCGGCCAGCCGACCCTGCTGACCTGGGACGAGGTGAACACCACCTTCCACGAGTTCGGCCACGCCCTGCACGGCATGTTCTCCAATGTGAAGTACCCGTACTTCTCGGGCACCTCGGTGCCGCGTGACTTCGTCGAGTTCCCCTCGCAGGTGAACGAGATGTGGGCCGACAACCCGGTCATCCTGAAGAACTACGCCAAGCACTACCAGAACGGTTCGGCGATGCCGCAGGCGCTGCTGGACAAGGTGCTGGCGGCGGCCAAGTTCAACCAGGGCTTCGCCACCACCGAGTACCTGGGTGCAGCGATGCTGGACCAGCGCTGGCACCAGATCGGTGCCGACCAGGTGCCGGCCGCCAAGGACGTGATGGCCTTCGAGCGCGCCGCGCTGGAGAAGGACGGCATCTACTACGCGCCGGTGCCGCCGCGCTACAAGACCCCGTACTTCAGCCACATCATGGGTGGCTACTCGGCCGGCTACTACGCCTACATCTGGTCGGAAGTGCTCGACGCCAACACCCAGAAGTGGTTCAAGGACAACGGCGGCCTGAGCCGCAAGAACGGCGACCACTTCCGCGCCACCCTGCTGTCCAAGGGTGGCAGCGTCGACGCGATGCAACTGTTCCGCGATTTCGCCGGCCACGAGCCGCAGATCGAACCGCTGCTGGAAAAGCGTGGCCTGACCGGCGCCGGCAACTGATCGCCTGCGCGGTAGCGTGAAACGAAAACCGCCCGGGAGACCGGGCGGTTTTTTTGTGGCATCCACCCATGGCGTGGATCTACTGCAGTCCCGGTAGATCCCATCCATCCGTGGATGATCTCCGGTCACCGCCGGAACAGCCGCTCCCACCATCGGCTTTTTGGAGCAGCTGCAGGAGAGGTATGGGCGCCCAGGAACTCCTGCAGTTGGGCCGCGGCGGCCTCCGCGTACAGCAACGCGCCATCGGGGGCGCAGTTGAGCAGATTGCTCATGCTGGTCGATGCGTTGAGGTCCATCGGATTCGGCTCGACCACCTCGCTTGCTTCCAGCAATCCGCATCCCTTGCCGATGGCATCATCGACAACGCTCCAGAACACGGCCAGTCGACCATCGGAGAACAGCTCGTGCAGACGCGCGCGCAGGTCATTGTCCCCGGCGTAGTCCGCGCGCATCTGCTTCAGCCGGTCATGCGTGATGAACACACCACCACCGTAGTTTTCGCGCAGGTGGTTGCCTGCAGCGGCGTCCGCCCACTGTGGCGGCACCAGTTGCCGCCAGTCCGCGAAATAGCGGGCAACCACCGGATCGTCGATGAAGAACGAAAGGGCGCTCCCGCGAAGATAGTGATACCGGCGCAGGTGACCGGCCACGATCGCCAGGTACAAAGCATGCCCCTTCTCGAAGGGCACGTCTGCGCTGATCGAGCGAGCCTCGTCGATGCGTTCCTGGAGCTGCTCCATGTAGAACGGCTCGATCCGGAATTGCTGCTGCAGCGGCTCAACCAGCGTCGCGTCCTCCAGCGCACGGAAATAGAGGCCACGGATTTCCGAGTCCGCGACTGGATGGTAGGTGATGTCCCAACCCATGCTGCAACGCCTTCAGGAATGCGGTAATGCCGCCGACCCGACAGCTTAGCGTCGTCGGCACCCTTGCGGAGAGCAGGCCGTGCAATACCCGTAGTCAACGTCAATGAGTGTCGTATCAGGCCTGATCTATCCCTCTCTCCCGACGCAACACTACCGTGGCACCACGTACCCGCCCGGCACGCCTTCCGGCGACAGCACCAGCTGCCACAGCTGCGCGTGCCGGCAGCGGAAGGTGGCCATCGACCCGGCCAGGTAGAAGCGCCACATGCGGCGGAAATGCTCGTCATAGCGCGCATCCAGCCGTGGCCACGCTGCTTCCACGTTGCGCCGCCATGCCTGCAGGGTCAGGTCGTAGTCGGTGCCGAAGTTGTGCCAGTCTTCCAGCACGAAACGGCCTTCGAACGCCCGGGTGATCTGCGCCGCCGACGGCAGCATCGAGTTGGGAAAGATGTAGCGCGCGATCCACGGGTCGGTGCGATGCCGGGAGACGTTGGTGCCGATGCTGTGCAACAGCAGCAGGCCACGCGGCGACAGGCAGCGTTTGGCCACCTCGAAGAAGCTGGCGTAGTTCTTGTCACCGACGTGCTCGAACATGCCGATCGAGAAGATCGCATCGAACGGTTCGTCCAGCTCGCGGTAGTCCTGCAATCGGATCTCGATCGGCAGGCCCGCGCACAGGTTCCGCGCGAACTCGGCCTGCTCCTGCGAAATCGTCACGCCGACGCCACTCACACCGTAGCGCTCAGCGGCGAACTTCAGCGCTTCGCCCCAACCACAGCCGATGTCCAGCACACGCTGGCCCGGGCGCAGGCCCAGCTTGCGGCAGACCAGGTCCAGCTTGGCTTCCTGCGCGGCATCGAGATCATCGGCATTGCGCCAGTAGCCGCAGCTGTAGACCAGACGCTGGCCCAGCATGGCCTGGTAGAGATCGTTGCCGAGGTCGTAGTGGCGGCGGCCGACCTCGTAGCTGCCCTGCCCGGCCTGCAGGTTGAACAGGCGCGCCTTCAGCGCATCGGCCACTTCGCGCCAGCCGTGCACCCGTTCATCCAGGTGCGCCTGCATCAGATGGACAAGGAATTCATCCAGGACGTTGGCATCCCACCAGCCGTCCATGTAGCTCTCGCCCAGGCCGAGCGAGCCGTGGGCCATGACCCGCGCGAAAAAGCGCGGGTCATGCACCTGGATGTCCTGCGGCTGGGTACCGCCGATGCGGACCCCGGCTTCGTGAAGCAGGCCGGTGACCCGCTCCTGCAACCCTGTATCCACGCCACCTCCTCCACTGCGGTCAACCGCGTGCGAACAGCTCCACGTAGTCCCTGGCCACGTGCGGCAACAGCACCGCCGCCGGTACATCGGCGGTCTGGGTGCCGTCCGAGTATGGACCCACCTGGTACGGAGGGAAAACAAAGCGCAGCGCGGTGATCTGCCCCTTGTCGTCGGTCAGTGGCTGGAACTGGCTGAAATTGTCGGCCTGCGGGCCAGTCCCGTCGGCGATCATGCGCGATGCGTTGCGCAGCGATTCCTGCAGTTGGGCCGGGTCCATGTCCTCGCCGCTGAGCCGCGTGGCCACGCGTTCGCGCAGCTGGTCGGCGACGAACTCACTGATCACCTTCCAGCCCTTGGCATCGGTCACCAGCTTGTCGGCACTGAGCATCTGCTGCTGCTGCGGCAGCCATACGAAGCGCGCCACCAGCGGTTCGCCGTGGGCGCCACCGGTGTAGCGGCTGCCATCAGCACTGACCACCACCAGCTGCGGGGTTTCCAGCAGTTTCTCGAAACTCAGCGACAGCTCGTAGGGCATGGTCGGCTTGTCGTTGCCGAGCCCGTCCAACGCCTGTTGCAGGTCACTGCGCGCACTCGTCGCATAGTTCTGCAGCGCACGGGCCAACCCCGGATAACGGTCGATGCCGGCCGGGTAGCTGATGCCCACCACTTCGCGCTCGTTGTTCTCGATCACGTCGCGCAGGTCCAGCGGCGCTTCCGTGGCCGGCGTTTCGGCTGCGGCGGTGGCCTCGACGGCGGGAGCCGCCTCAGCCGCCGGTGCCGGCTCGCTTTCACGCTGGCAACCGGCCAGCAACAGCACGCCCACCACGCCGGCCAACGCACTGCCGCGCAGTGGCCGGTTGTTTCCAATCTTCATCGGGATCCCCTGTTCATGTTTGTACATCATCGCCTGCCATGGCTGAAGCGTGGCCCGCTGGCACTCAGCCAACGAGCAGGTCGTGGTACTCCTCGTGCCGCTGCAGGAAAGCCTCGGCGTAGGAACAGGCCGGCACCACCTTGTACTTCTGCTCGCGGGCGAAACGCAGTGCCACGCGGGTCAGCTCACCGGCGATGCCACGGCCGGCGATCGGCTCAGGCACCTCGGTGTGGGTGATGACCATGCGTTTGCGCTTGATCTGGTAGTCCAGCACCGCCAGCTGTCCACGCACACGGGCGGTGAAGCGATGGTTGGCCAGGTCGTGTTCGACCTCATAGGCCAGACCGGGGGGCGTGACCGAAGCCATGGAACTGTCTCCTGCGGCGACTGCGTGGATGGTGCGCAGCCGGGCGCCATGATCGCGTGAAGCCTGAACAGGGGCAAGTCTGATCCATTCACGTCAGTTTGCGACCCTCAAGCTGGAGCGCTGACGGCCGCTATCGCCTGTGGAGGGGTACGGCCAGCTTGGCACGCCCCTTGCGACCGTTGACCATGCGCACCCCCGCGGAGGCTCCGATGCACCCCAGCGATTCCCATTCAGATACTGACCGCGCCCTGCTGGAGGGCCTGCTGCAACTTGCGGTGGAAGGGCAGACCGAAGACCAGGATTTCCAGCGCATCGGCGAGGAAGTGTTCGCCCGCCTGCTGGATACCTACGGCCAGCAGCACACGCTCTGAAAACCGGGGCGAATCGTCACCGATTCGCCCCGCTACCCGCTTCAACCGCCGCCGAGGCGGAAGGTCGGGTTGGAAAGCTCGCGCAGGAAGTGGGTGAAGATGCTCGGCTGCATGGCCAGCATGAAGATCACGCCGAACGCCGCACCGGCCAGATGCGCGCTGTGGTTGATGCGGTCGCCGCCGCGCTTGTCCATCCAGATGCTGTAGCCGACATAGAACGCGGCATAGATGATCGCCGGTGCCGGGATGAAGAACACCAGGATGATCGACCACGGCTTGATCAGGATGAAGGCGAACAGCACCGCCGATACCGCCCCGGACGCGCCAAGGCTGAGGTAGTTCGGGTTCTTCTGGTTCTTCAGGTAGCTGGGCAGGATCGAGACCAGCAGCGCGCCGATGTAGAACGCCGGGTAGGTCAGGTAGCTGCCGGTCAGCTGCACCATCACGCTCTCGATGAATCCCCCGAAGAAGAACAGGGTGATCATGTTGAAGATCAGGTGCGACCAGTCGGCGTGGATGAAGCCATAGGTCACCAGCCGGTCGTACTGGCGGTGACGGTCGATGGCCGGCGGCCACAGGATCAGGCGGTCGGCCAGCTTGCGATTGTTGAACGCCATCCACGACAGGAGGGCGGTGATGGCGATCAACAGCAGATTGACGGGGGTCATGTCAGGCTCAGGCGCTACGGTAGTTGTCGACCATACGATAGCGTTTCGCGTACCAACCGAAGGCCAACGCCGCGACGAAGGCGAAACCGGCAAAGAAGAACATCAGGAATGCCGCCTCGCTGAGGCCTGTACTGGCGATCTTGTGGGTCACCGCGTCGTTGCGCACGGCAGCGTTCGACAGCAGCACCCACAGGTTGCCGATGGTGGTGGTCAGGTTCCAGAAGCTCATCACCACGCCCTTCATCGCCTGCGGCGCCTGGCTGTAGGCGAACTCCAGGCCGGTGGCCGAGACCAGCACCTCACCGAAGGTCAGCAATGCATACGGCAGGATCTGCCAGAAGATCGACAAAGCGTTGCCGCCGTCCATCACCACCTGGATGCCGCCGACCACGATCCAGGCCAGGCCACTGAAGGCGATGCCGGCGGTCATGCGGCGCAGCGCGGTCGGCTCCAAGCCGAAGCGGCGCAGGGCCGGGTACAGCACCAGGTTGTTGAACGGAATCAGGATCATCACCAGCAGCGGGTTCAGCGCCTGCATCTGCGAGGCGGTGAACCAGCTCGGCATCTGCATCTGCTGGCCCTGCAGGACCCAGGTCGAGGCCTTCTGGTCGAACAGCGAGAAGAACGGCGTGGTCAGCGCGAAGATCACCAGCACGCGCAGCACCGAGCGCACGCCTTCCACGGCTTCGGCTGGATGCTGGCCACGGGCCCGGTCCAGCTGCAACCAGGTGCCGCCACCGATGCCGGCGAGAATGGCCACCAGCGCCAGGCACAGGCAGATCACGATGCCCAGCGAACCGACCAGGCCGAACGACGCCGCTGCCAGCACCAGGCCGAGCACGGCGATCACCAGGCCCGGGCGGCCCTGGCCGGCCGCGCGTGCGGTCAGCGCAGTGCGCACCACGTTGGCGAACGAGTGCGGGTCCTTCGGTGGCAGCGGCACCAGCACGTAACGCTTGCGGCCCAGCCAGAACACGAAGGTGGCGATGAACATCAGGATGCCCGGGATGCCGAACGCCCACTGCGGGCCCCAGTTCTTCAGCGCCAGCGGGATCAGCAGCGAGGCGAACAGCGAGCCGAAGTTGATGATCCAGTAGAAGGCGTCGAAGACGATCTTGGCCAGGTGCTTGTTGCTCTGGTCGAACTGGTCGCCCATGAAGGAGGCCACCAGCGGCTTGATGCCACCGGCACCCAGGGCGATCAGGCCCAGGCCGAGGAAGAAGCCCTCGCGGCTGTTCTCGAACAGGGCAAGGCACAGATGGCCGGCGCAGTAGACCAGGCTGAACCAGAGGATGGTGTGGTACTTGCCGAAGAACCTGTCGGCCAGCCAACCTCCGAGCAGCGGGAAGAAATACACGCCGATCATGAAGCTGTGCATGATGTCCTTGGCTTCACCGGCACGGCCTTCGGCTGTGATTTCCTGCAACAGCAGCGAGGTGATCAGGAACTGCACCAGGATGTTGCGCATCCCGTAGAAACTGAACCGCTCGCAGGCCTCATTGCCGATGATGTACGGGATCTGGCGCGGCATCTTTCCCTGGCCGGCGATGGGGGCAACTGCGTCGTGGCTCATCCTGTAAGGCATTCCTGCAAAGCGAAAGGCGCAAGGTTACCGGAACCGGGCCTTGCGAAGCACGCTGCAGGGCTGCATGACAACGGTGCCCATCCATGGCAGGCAACCGCGCTCCGTGCCGGAAGTCACGGCACCTGCACGACAAAAGCGTAAACTTATCGTTATGCGCCCCCTCCCCCC